>NZ_JBWKXQ010000041.1:0-55994 GCF_059423125.1 Variovorax sp. GW531-E2
ACCATGTCCCTCGCTCCACCCCGCCCTCGCCTGCCGCCGCACACGGCCGTGCGCGCCTTCGAGGCCGCGGCGCGCCACGGCAGCTTCGCGCGCGCGGCCGAAGAGCTGTTCGTGACGCCCGCCGCCGTCGCGCAGCAGATCAAGGCGCTCGAGACCTGGGCCGGCGGTGCGCTGTTCGAGCGGCACAGCCAGGGCATCCGGCTCAGCGCGCACGGCCGGCGCGCACTGCCCGCGCTCAGTGCGGCGGTCGACCAGCTCGGCCTCGCGGTGCAGGCGCTGCGCCAGGAAACGCAGACCGCCGCGCGCCGCAGCACGCTGCAGGTGGCGGCCTTGCCGGCGATGGCTCAGCTGTGGCTGTCGCCGCGGCTCTCGCGGCTGAAGGCCGCGCTGCCCGGCGTGCAGGTGTCGGTGACGGCGCTGGAGCAGCCGCCGAACTTCCGGCGCGAGCCCTTCGATCTCGGGCTGTTCTACGCACACGGCGCCGAAACCGCCGTCGGCGCCACGGGCATCCCGCTCGCACGCGACCGCCTCGTGCCCGTGTGCAGCCCGCGCGTGCGCGCGTCGCTGGAGAGCGCACGCCCGCGCCCGCTCGACGACCTCCTCGACGTGCTCGCGCGCTGCGGCGGCCTGCACGACACGGTGTGGCGCGACGACTGGTCGCGCTGGCTGCAGGCCGTGCGCCCCGGCACCACGGCGGCCGAGGCCGACGCGCTGGCCGCGGGCCCGGATTTCTCGCTCTACAGCCTCGCGCTGCAGGCCGCGCTCGACGGTGAAGGCGTGCTGATGGGTCGCGAGCGGCTGGTAGCACCGCTGCTGGAGAAAGGCCGGCTGCACGCGCCCTGGGGGCGGCCGAAGGCGCTGGGGGACACGCTGATGCTGCTGGTGCCCGCGCACCGCAAGGGGCCGCTGCTTGCGCAGCAGGTGCAGACGCTGCAGGCCCTGGTCGATTGAACGGCTCGCGCTACGCGACGCGCTCGGCGATCAGGACCGCGAAGAAGCCGAGCGCCGCCAGCACCGTCCACTTGAACACGATCCAACCGAAGCGGCGGTACTTGACCTGCCCCGTGCCCGCATAGAACGCGAAGGACACGCCCGCCACCAGCAGAAGCAGCAGGATGGCCCAGCGAAAGAGAAGCATCGGAAGGAAAAAGCCTGCGCCGGGCTTACCAGGCCCGCGCCACTTCGCCGAAGCCGCGCGGTGCGCGCTTCTCGTCCTCGAAGGTCACGACCTCGTAGGCGTCGCTGTGCGAAAGCAGCTCGCGCAGCAGCTTGTTGTTGAGCGCATGGCCCGAGCGGAACGCGGTGTACGCGGCCAGCAGCGGCTTGCCGATGATGTACAGGTCGCCCATGGCGTCGAGGATCTTGTGCTTCACGAACTCGTCGTCGTAGCGCAGGCCGCCGGCATTGAGCACCTTGGTGTCGTCCATGACGATGGCGTTGTCCAGCCCGCCGCCGAGCGCGAGGCCCTTGCTGCGCATGTACTCGACCTCTTTCGTGAAGCCGAAGGTGCGCGCGCGCGCGATGTCGCGGCTGTACGAGTCGGTGCCCAGGTCGAACTCCACCCGCTGGCCGGTGGAGTTGACGACGCGGTGGTCGAAGTCGATCTCGAAGCTCAGCTTGAAGCCGTGGTACGGCTCCAGGCTTGCCCACTTCTCGTTGGCGCCCTCGCCTTCGCGCACCTCGACCTTGCGCAGCACGCGGATGAAGCGGCGCGGCGCCTTCTGCAGCTCGATGCCCGCGCTTTGCAGCAGGAACACGAAGGACGAGGCCGACCCGTCGAGGATCGGCACTTCGTCGGCCGTGATGTCGATGTAGAGGTTGTCGATGCCCAGGCCCGCGCAGGCGGACATGATGTGTTCGACGGTCTGCACCTTGGCGCCGCCCGTGGAGACGGTGGACGCCAGGCGCGTGTCGGTGACCGATTCGGCGGTCATGCGGATCTCGACCGGCTCGGGCAGGTCGACACGGCGGAACACGATGCCCGTGTCGGCCGGGGCCGGTCGCAGGGTCAGCTCCACGCGTTGGCCGCTGTGAAGCCCCACGCCCACGGCGCGGCTGATCGACTTGAGGGTTCGTTGTTGCAGCACGCCCGAGATTTTAGGCGGGCGGCGACCGTGACGCCCTATTCCCTTCGCTATGGCCGCGATAGACATGGACCGGTCAGACAAGAAAAAACAAAAAACCGGGGAGCCCCCGGCGATGGACGCAAGGGGCACGAGGTGGACGCAGCGCCTAGAGCCGGGGGTCAGTCCCTTTCAGGTCTTCCCCGTCCCCTTGCGAACCCTCGTGCCCTCTGCGTTCGGTGGCCTGCGGTCAGTCTGCCTGACGGCGCAGGAATGCGGGGATCTCGAAGTCGTCCATGCCACCCGACGACAGGGCGTCGACCTTGGCGGCGGCCATCGTGCGGTTGGTGCGCCACACGCTGGGCACGGCCATGCCGTCGTAGTTGGGCTGGCTGCCCGAACCACCACCCGCGTGGCCCACGCCGCCGAGCGTCGGCACGGTGAACGGGATGTTGTCGGTGCCGGTGCGGATCACTTCGAGCGTCGGGGCCTGGCGGCGTGCGTCGGCGCGCGACAGGCCCGTGGCCACCACCGTGACGCGCATCTGGTCGCCCAGGCTTTCGTCGTAGGCGGCGCCGTAGATCACGTGCGCGTCCGGCGAGGCGTAGGCGCGGATGGTGTTCATCGCGAGCTTCGACTCGTTCAGCTTCAGCGAACCCTTCGACGCCGTCACCAGCACCAGCACGCCCTTGGCACCCGAGAGGTCGATGCCTTCGAGCAGCGGGCAGGCCACGGCCTGTTCGGCGGCGATGCGCGCACGGTCGGGGCCTGCTGCGGCAGCGGTGCCCATCATGGCCTTGCCGGGTTCGCCCATCACGGTGCGCACGTCTTCGAAGTCGACGTTCACGCCGCCGTACTCGTTGATGATTTCCGAGATGCCGCCCACGGCGTTCTTCAGCACGTCGTTGGCGTGCGCGAAGGCTTCGTCCTGGGTGATGTCTTCACCGAGCACGTCCAGCAGCTTCTCGTTGAGCACCACGATCAGCGAGTCGACGTTGGCTTCGAGCTCGGCCAGGCCAGCGTCGGCGTTGGTCATGCGACGGCCACCTTCCCAGTCGAAAGGCTTGGTCACCACGCCCACCGTCAGGATGCCCATTTCCTTGGCCACGCGCGCGATCACGGGAGCCGCGCCGGTGCCGGTGCCGCCGCCCATGCCGGCCGTGATGAACAGCATGTGCGCGCCGTCGATGGCGGCGCGGATGTCGTCCACCGCGGCTTCGGCCGCGTCACGGCCCTTCTCGGGCTTGCTGCCGGCGCCCAGGCCGCTGATGCCCAGCTGGATGTTCTTGTGCGCGTTGCTGCGTTGCAGGGCTTGCGCGTCGGTGTTGGCGCAAACGAACTGCACGCCTTGCACACCACGCTCCATCATGTGGGCGACCGCATTGCCACCGCCGCCGCCGACACCGATCACCTTGATCTGCGTGCCCTGGTTGAATTCTTCGACTTCGATCATTTCGATGGTCATTTCTAACTCCTTGAATATTGCAGTTGCCGTTATGTGTCTATGAATATTTCTTCTGCCGTGACGTGATCAACGGGATCGCCGTCGCGATGGTGGACCGGTGCGTCGCCATCGCTCGTTGAAATGCAGCGGAGGGCCCGCGCGTGCGAGCCAGAGTGGGGAGTGGTTCATGGTCAGAAGTTCCCCACGATGAAGTCCTTGAAACGTCCGAACGCAGTCTTTACGGACCCGTTCTTCTGTGCGACCTTGAAGCCACGCATGCGTGCAAAACGTGCCTCCTCGAGCAGGCCCATCACGGTGGCCGCGCGCGGCTGCGCCACCATGTCCGAGAGCGCACTCGAGTACTTCGGAATGCCGCGGCGCACGGGCTTGAGGAAGATGTCTTCGCCCAGCTCGACCATGCCGGGCATGACGGCGCTGCCGCCCGTGAGCACCACGCCCGACGACAGCACTTCCTCGTAGCCCGACTCGCGCACCACCTGCTGCACCAGCGAGAAGATTTCTTCGATGCGCGGCTCGATCACGCCGGCAAGCGCCTGCTTGCTCAACATGCGCGGGCCGCGATCGCCAAGGCCGGGGACTTCGACCTGCGATTCAGGGTCGGCCAGCAGCTGCTTGGCGTAGCCGTGCTCGACCTTGATGTCCTCCGCGTCCTTGGTGGGCGTGCGCAGGGCCATCGCGATGTCGCTCGTGATGAGGTCGCCCGCGATCGGGATCACGGCCGTGTGGCGGATCGCGCCGTTGGTGAAGATCGCCACGTCGGTGGTGCCCGCGCCGATGTCGACCAGCACCACGCCCAGTTCGCGCTCGTCTTCGGTGAGCACCGCCTGGCTGGAGGCCAGCGGGTTCAGCATCAGCTGGTCGACCTCCAGGCCGCAGCGGCGCACGCACTTGATGATGTTCTCGGCCGCGCTCTGCGCGCCGGTCACGATGTGCACCTTGGCTTCCAGGCGCATGCCGCTCATGCCGATCGGCTCCTTCACGTCCTGGCCGTCGATCACGAACTCCTGCGGCTCCACCAGCAACAGGCGCTGGTCGCTCGAGATGTTGATGGCGCGCGCCGTCTCGACCACGCGGGCCACGTCGGCGGGCGTGACTTCCTTGTCCTTCACCGCCACCATGCCGCTCGAATTGATGCCGCGGATGTGGCTGCCGGTGATGCCGGTGTAGACGCGGCTGATCTTGCAGTCGGCCATCAGCTCGGCTTCTTTCAGCGCCTGCTGGATGCTCTGCACGGTGGCGTCGATGTTCACCACGACGCCGCGCTTGAGGCCGTTGCTGGGCGCGATGCCCAGGCCGGCCAGCTTGAGCTCGCCGCCTTGCAGCACCTCGGCCACGACCACCATCACCTTGGCGGTTCCGATGTCCAGGCCTACGACCAGGTCTTTGTATTCTTTGGGCATGTAGATGTCCTCGGTATTCGCTACTTGATTTTTCTTGGGGCCTCGGGCGAGACCGTGGTGACGCCGCGCAGCCGCAGGGCATACGCGTCGTTGTGGCGCAGATCGGCGCGTTCGACGTCGGCCACCGTGCGGCGGTACTGGCCCGCGACCTGCGTCACGGTCTTCAAGAACCGCTGCAGGCGCGCCGACACCTCGTCGCTCTGGCCGCGGCCGAGCTCGATCTCGGCCCCGCTGTCCAGCAGCACCTTCCAGCTGCCGCGGCTGGACAGCCGCAGCTCGGCGATGTCGAAGTCGTAGGGCTCGAACATCGGCGCGAGCACGCGGTACATGCCCAGCACCTGCCCGGCCTGCTCGATCGGGCCGTCCAGGCGCGGCAGGTCGGCATCGACCTCGGCCACGTTGGCCTCGAACACGTCGCCAAAACCGTTGATCAGCTTGGAGCCGGCCTCGTCGCCCCACACCGCCACCGGCACCTGTTCGGTCAGCGTCACGCGCAGCTTGTTCGGGAACTCGCGCCGCACCACCGCACTGCGCACCCATGGCACCGTCTCGAAGGCGGTGCGCGCACGCGCCAGGTCGATGGTGAAGAAGTTGCCCTTGAGCTGCGGCGCCACGTTGGCGCGCAGCGTGACCGCGTTGTTGTGCGTGACCTCGCCGTCCACCTTGATGCCCGAGATCGGGAAGAAAGGCTGGCGCAGCACCCACCACGCGCTCGCCGCCAGCAGCATGAGCGCCACCAGCACGAACGCAACGTTCGCGACGATGTTCATCAGCTTGACGTCGAAGGGAGCGGGGATGCTGTCGGCCATGGCTTAGTTCGCGCCTCCCTTGGCATCCAGCGATGCGGACGCGAGCACGCGCACGCACAGCTCTTCGTAGGGAATGCCCGCCGCGCGCGCCGACATCGGCACCAGCGAATGGCTGGTCATGCCGGGCGAGGTGTTCATCTCGAGCAGGAAGGGCTTGCGGTCGCTGGCGCGGATCATCACGTCGGCGCGGCCCCAGCCGCGACAGCCGAGCGTGTGGTACGCGGCCAGCGTGATGCGCTGGATCTCGCGTTCCTCGGCTTCGGGCAGGCCGCTCGGGCACTGGTACTTCACGTCGTCGGTGAAGTACTTGTTCTGGTAGTCGTAGGCGCCTTCGGGCGCGGCGATGCGCACCACCGGCAGCGCGCGCGCGTCCAGGCCCTGGCCGAGCACGGCGCAGGTGACTTCCTCGCCGTCGATGAATTCCTCGCACAGCACGTCGGCGTCGAACTTCGCCGACAGCGCCACGGCGTCCTGCATCTGCGAGTAGCCCTCGACCTTGGTCACGCCGATGGACGAGCCCTCGCGCGGCGGCTTCACGATCAGCGGCAGGCCGAGCACGTCGGGCACCACCATGATCTGCTCGCGGCTTTGCTGGTCGAAGGCCAGGCGCACGTACTTGGGCGTCGGCAGGCCGTCGGCCTGCCAGATGCGCTTGGTCATGACCTTGTCCATGGCCACGCTCGAGGCCATCACGCCCGAGCCGGTGTAGGGAATGCCGAGCAGCTCGAGCGCGCCCTGCACGGTGCCGTCTTCGCCGTGGCGGCCATGCAGCGCGACGAAGCAGCGCGCGAAGCCTTCGCGCTTCAGGTCGGTCAGCTCGCGCTCCGACGGGTCGAAGGCATGCGCGTCGACGCCGCGCGAACGCAGGGCCTGCAGCACGCCGGCGCCGGACATCAGCGACACCTCACGTTCGGCGGAACTGCCGCCGAACAGCACGGCCACTTTGCCGAAAAGTTGTGGATCCTGAAGGCTCACGCGGCCCTCCCCTTGCGCGCAACGCGCTCTGAAGTTGTTGATGGGGGTGCGGGCGGCGTGCCGAGTTCGACCACCTTGCCCGGCACCGCGCCGATGGAGCCCGCGCCCATGCACAGCACCACGTCGCCCGCGCGGGCGTTGTCCAGGATGGCCTGCGGCATGGCGACGATGTCGTCCACGAACACCGGCTCGACCTTGCCGGCCACGCGCAGCGCGCGCGCCAGCGTGCGGCCGTCGGCGGCCACGATGGGCGCCTCGCCCGCGGCATAGACCTCGCCCAGCAAGACCAAATCGGCCGTGCCGATGATCTTCACGAAGTCCTCGAAGCAGTCGCGCGTGCGGGTGTAGCGGTGCGGCTGGAAGGCCAGCACCAGCCGGCGCCCCGGGAAGGCGCCGCGCGCGGCCGCGATGGTGGCCGCCATCTCGACCGGGTGGTGGCCGTAGTCGTCGATGACGGTGAAGCGCCCGCCTGCCGTGTCGTTCGGCACGGCCACGTCGCCGTAGCTCTGGAAGCGGCGGCCCACGCCCTTGAAGCCGGCGAGGCCGCGCTGCACCGCTTCGTCGGCAATGCCGAGCTCGACTGCCATGGCGATCACCGACAGCGCGTTGCGCACGTTGTGCTCGCCCGGCAGGTTCAGCACGATGGGCAGGTCGGGCAGCGTCACGCCGTTGCGGCGCTGCGCGGTGAAATGCATCTGGCCGCCGACGGCGCGCACGTCGATGGCGCGCACCTGGGCGTCCTCGCCGAAGCCGTAGCTGGTGACCGGGCAGGTCACGTCGGCCACGATCTCGCGCACCGCCGGATCGTCGGTGCACAGGATGGCCACGCCGTAGAACGGCATGCGGTGCAGGAAATCGACAAAGGCCTTCTTCAGCTTCGCGAAGTCGTGCCCGTAGGTCTCCATGTGGTCGGCGTCGATGTTCGTGACCACCGCCATCACGGGCAGCAGGTTCAGGAACGAGGCGTCCGACTCGTCGGCCTCGACCACGATGTAGTCGCCGCTGCCCAGCTGCGCGTTGGCGCCGGCGCTGTTCAGGCGCCCGCCGATCACGAAGGTCGGGTCGAGCCCGGCGGCCTCGAGCACGCTGGCAGCCAGGCTGGTGGTGGTGGTCTTGCCGTGCGTGCCGGCGATGGCGATGCCCTGCTTCAGGCGCATCAGCTCGGCGAGCATGAGCGCGCGCGGCACGACCGGAATGCGCTTCTCACGCGCGGCCAGCACCTCGGGGTTGTCCGACTGCACGGCGGTGGAGGTGACGACCGCGTCCGCGCCGTCGATGTGCGCGGCGGCATGGCCCACGAAGGTGCCGATGCCCAGGCCCGCGAGACGGCGCAGCGTGGCGCTGTCGGACAGGTCGGAGCCGGTGATCCTGTAGCCCAGGTTCAGCAACACCTCGGCGATGCCGCTCATGCCGGAGCCGCCGACGCCGACGAAGTGGATGTGACGGATCGCGTGCTTCATTTCGCAAGCTCCTCGCAGGCGCGGACAACCGCGTCCACTGCTTCGGTCTTCTGCAGGGTCTTGGCCTTGGTGGCCCGGTCGATCAAGGTCGCGCGTTCGGTTTTCTGTAGCAAATCAGCCAGCAATTCAGGGGTGAGGTCGGTCTGTTGCACCAGCCAGCCGCCGCCCGCGTCCACGAGGAAGCGCGCGTTGGTGGTCTGGTGGTCGTCGACCGCCGAGGGGAAAGGCACGAACAGCGCTGCTGCGCCGACGGCCGCGATTTCGGTGACGGTGCTGGCGCCCGCGCGCGCGACGATGAGGTCGGCCTCGGCGTACGCCTGCGCGGTGTCGTCGATGAAGGGCGTGAGCTCGCCCTCGACGCCGGCCGCCACATAGTTGGCGCGCAGCTCGTCGATCTGCTTGGCGCCGCTCTGGTGCAGCACCTGCGGGCGTTCGGCGGGCGCGATGCGCGCCAGCGCCTGCGGCACGACGGCGTTGAGCGCACGCGCGCCCAGGCTGCCGCCGACCACCAGCAACTTGAGCGGCCCCGTGCGGCCCGCGAAGCGCGTGGCCGGATCGGGCTGCGACGTGAACGCCGCGCGCAGCGGATTGCCCACCCACTGCGCCTTCTTCAGCACGTTCGGGAAGGCCGTGAACACGTGATCGGCCACGCCCGCCAGCACCTTGTTGGCGAGGCCGGCGACCGAGTTCTGCTCGTGCAGCACCAGCGGCTTGCCCATGAGCACGCCCATCATCCCGCCCGGGAAAGTGATGTAGCCGCCCAGGCCCACCAGCACGTCGGGCTTCACGCGGCGCACCACGGCCAGGCTCTGCCAGAAGGCGCGCAGCAGCTTCAGCGGCAACAGGAACAGCGTGAGCGGGCCCTTGCCGCGCACGCCGCCGAACTGCACCGGCTCGAAGGCGAAGCCGCGCGGGGGCACGAGCTTTTCTTCCATGCTGCCGGGCGCGCCCAGCCAGTGCACGCGCCAGCCGCGCTCGCGCAGGGCCTCGGCCACTGCGAGACCCGGGAAGATGTGGCCGCCCGTACCGCCGGCCATGACCAGCGCAGTGCGCGTCATACGCGACCTCCCCGCATCAGCACACGGTTCTCATAGTCGATGCGCAGCACGACGGCGAGCGCCACGAGATTCATCAAGATCGCCGAGCCGCCGAAGCTCATCAGCGGCAAGGTCAGGCCCTTGGTCGGCAGTGCGCCCAGGTTCACGCCCATGTTGATGAAGGCCTGGAAGCCGATCCACACGCCCACGCCCTGGGCCACGAGGCCCGAGAACACGCGGTCCAGCGCGATCGCCTGGCGGCCGATGTGCATGATGCGGCGCGTGAGCCACAGGAACAGGCCGATGATCAGCAGCACGCCGATGAGGCCGAACTCTTCGCCGATCACGGCCAGCAGGAAGTCGGTGTGCGCCTCGGGCAGCCAGTGCAGTTTTTCGACGCTGCCGCCCAGGCCCACGCCGAAGACCTCGCCGCGCCCGATGGCGATCAGCGAGTGCGACAGCTGGTAGCCCTTGCCCAGCGCGTGCTCCTCGCTCCACGGATCGAGGTACGCAAAGATGCGCTCGCGGCGCCACGGACTGCTCGCCACGATGGAGCCGAAGGCCACCACCACCAGCGTCGCGATCACGAAGAACATGCGCGCGTTCACGCCGCCCAAAAACAGGATGCCCATGGCAATCACGGCGATCACCATGAAGGCGCCCATGTCGGGCTCGGCCATCACCAGCATGCCGACCACCACCACCGCGATGCCCATCGGCAGCACGGCGCGGAAAAACCGTTCCTTGATCTCCATCTTGCGCACCATGTAGCTGGCGGCGTAGAGCACCATCGCGAACTTGGCCAGCTCCGACGGCTGGAAGCGCATGAAGCCCATCGGCAGCCAGCGGCGCGCGCCGTTCACGTTGATGCCGATGTGCGGAATGAGCACCGCCACCAGCAGCAGCAGCGAAGCCACGAAGAGCCAGGGCGCGGCGCGCTCCCAGGTCTTCATCGGGACCTGGAAGGTCAGCAGCGCGGCGATGAAGGCGATGACCAGCGACGCCGCGTGCCGCGTGAGGAAGTACGAGGCGCTGTAGCCGGCGCGCGCGAAGCGCGGGTTGTCGGGCAGCGCGATGGAGGCCGAATACACCATGATCAGGCCCCAGGTCATCAGCGCGACCGTGACCCAGACCAGCGCCTGGTCGAAGCCCAGCACGCGCATCGGCGTGGCCTTGGTCTGCGCGACACCGGCACCGCCCAGCCGCACGGGCAGGTGCACGGGCAGCGAATCCATGCCGCTGCGGGCGCGCCGGAACCAGCCGCCGAAACGGCTGCCGGTGCTGGTTTCCTGGCCTGCGGCTGCGGAGTTCAAATCGGGTCCTCCATCGATCCGGCGGTGGACAGCGAGGCTTGCGGGGCGTACGACACCACCGCGTCGTCGCCACCCACGGCCTCGCGCGGGCTGTCGGCATAGGCCTCGACGGCCTCGCAGAACACCTCGGCGCGGTGCGCGTAGTCCTTGAACATGTCGAAGCTCGCACAGGCCGGTGACAGCAGCACGGCATCGCCGGGGTGGGCGCGCGCGGCGGCGAGCTTCACAGCCTCTTCCATCGAGCCCGCGTGCTTCAGCGAGACGCCGGTGGAGGCCAGCGCGGCCTCGATCAGCGGGGCGTCGCGGCCGATGAGCACGACGGCGCGCGCGTACTGGCGCACGGGGTCGGCCAGCGGCTCGAAGTCCTGGCCCTTGCCTTCGCCGCCGAGGATCACGACCACGCGGCGTTCTTCACCGAGGCCGCTCAGTGCGGCCACGGTGGCGCCGACGTTGGTGCCCTTGCTGTCGTCGAAGAACTCGACCTCGTCCACGATGGCGATGGGCTCGACGCGGTGCGGCTCGCCGCGGTACTCGCGCAGGCCGTAGAGCATCGGGCCCAGCGGGCAGTCGGCGGCACTGGCGAGCGCGAGCGCGGCCAGCGCGTTCATGGCGTTGTGGCGGCCGCGAATGCGCAGCGCGTCGGCGGGCATGAGGCGCTGGAAGAAGAGCTCTTCTTCCACCACCGCGCCGCGCTTGCGCTTCTGCGTTTCGTCGGCTTCCAGCGCGCGCACCAGCCAGGCCACGCCGTTGATGCGCTCGATGCCGTAGTCGCCGGGACGCAGCGGCATCGCACCGCCGAAGGTGACGTGGGCGCGGATCTGCGGACGCTGCAGCTTCACGCGGACGGGCGGCGGCAGCATGGCCATCACGCCGGCGTCGTCGCGGTTCAGGATCAACAGCCCCTTGGCGCCGAAGATGCGCGCCTTGGCAGCGGCATACGCCGGCATGTCGCCATGCCAGTCGAGGTGGTCCTGCGTGAGGTTGAGCACGGTCGCGGCCGTGGGCTCGAAGCCCTGCACGCCGTCGAGCTGGAAGCTCGAGAGTTCGAGCACCCACACGTCGGGCAGCGTGCCGGCGTCGAGGTGCCCGGCCAGCGTGTCGAGCAGCGTCGGGCCGATGTTGCCGGCCACGGCCACGGTCTTGCCCGCGCGTTCGACCAGCTGGCCGGTGAGCGAGGTGACGGTGGTCTTGCCGTTGGTGCCGGTGATGGCGAGCACGGCGGGCGTGTAGCCCTTGGGCGCTTCGGGCTCGGGTTCGGGCACGAGTTCGAGCTGCGGCGTGGCCTCTTCCTCGACCGCGGCCGACGCCGGGTTGGTGGCGGACAGCTCGGCGATCTTGGCGACGAACTCAGCGGCCTCGCGCGCCGCGGTGGGCACGTAGGGCTTGCCGGGGGTGGGCAGCCGGGAGACGGTGGCGGCGGGCGCGGGCGACACGGCGGGCGTCTCGGCGGTGGCTGGCGCTGCGCCGTCTTCCGTGGTGGCGTCTTCCGTCGTGGCGCCTTCGGCGACGACGTCTTCGGCGGGTGGTGTCACCGGCACGCTCAGCGATGCGTCGCGCGGCATGGCTTCGGCCATGGCGGGCGGTGTGGGTTCGGTGGCTTCGGTCGGTTCGACGGGAGCGGCGGGCTCGGCTTCTGCGGCAGGCGCATCGACTGGCAGTGCGGCTTCGGTCGACTCAGCGGCCACGGCCTCCGTGGGTGCAACCGCCTCGGTCGCCTCAACAGCTTCGACGGGCGCGGCCGCTTCGGGCTCGCCTTCGACAACCACAGCAGCCTCCGGCGCAGGCACTTCCGGCGTCTCGGCCACCGCAGCCTCCGCCACAGGGACTTCTTCGCTCAAGGCCAGCTCGGCCTGGGCCGGCGTTTCGACGACAGGCTCGGCCACGGCGGTTTCTGCCGGCACTTCCGCCTCGGCTTCCACCACCGGCACCTCGGCCGTCTGCAGGTCGAGCAGCGCGCGCGCGAACAGGTCCAACTCGCCGCCGACCACGAGGCCCACGGCCTTGGCGGCGTCGACGACCGGCGCCAGCGTCGCGGGCGACAGGCCCGGCGAGCGGTACACGGCGCGGATCGGCGTTCCTTCGACCAGCGCGGCCGTGAACGGCCCGCCGATGAAGGTGGCGTCGGGCAGCTCGGCCTGCAGCGTCGCGAGCGAGGCCGGGGCCTCGCGCGTGTCGGCCACGGTCACGACCGCGCCGTGGCGCGCGCACCAGCGCGCCATCGCCAGCCCGGACGCGCCGAGGCCGAGGATGAGAACGGGGAGGTCTTTCAGGTGCCGCATGGTTGTGCTGTTACCGCAGCTTCAGCGTCGACAGGCCGATGAGGCACAGCAGCATCGTGATGATCCAGAAGCGCACGACGACCTGCGTCTCGCGCCAGCCGCTCTTCTCGAAGTGGTGGTGCAGCGGTGCCATCTTGAGCACGCGCCGGCCCTCGCCGAAGCGCTTCTTCGTGTACTTGAAATACGTGACCTGGGCCATCACCGAGATCGCCTCGACCACGAAGATGCCGCCCATGATGAAGAACACGATCTCCTGGCGCACGATGACCGCGATGGTGCCCAGCGCGCCGCCCAGCGCGAGCGCGCCCACATCGCCCATGAAGACCTGCGCCGGATGGGTGTTGAACCAGAGGAACGCGAGCCCCGCGCCGGCCATGGCCGAGCAGAACACCAGCAGTTCGCCCGAGCCCGGGATGTTGGGGAACAGCAGGTACTTGGAGTACACCGCGCTGCCCGTGACATAGGCGAACACGCCCAGCGCCGAGCCCACCATCACCACCGGCATGATCGCCAGGCCGTCGAGGCCGTCGGTGAGGTTGACGGCGTTGCTCGCGCCCACGATCACGAGGTAGGTGAGGATCACGAAGCCGATGCCGCCCAGCGGGTAGCTCACTTCCTTGAAGAAGGGCACCAGCAGGTTGATCTTGGGCGGAAAGTCGAGGTCGAAGCCCGAGCGCACCCAGGCGTAGAACAGCTCGAGCACGCGCCAGTTGGAGCTCTCGGAAATGCTGAACAGCAGGTAGAAGCCCGCGAGCAGGCCGACCAGCGATTGCCAGAAGTACTTCTCGCGCGAGCGCATGCCTTCGGGGTCCTTGCGCACCACCTTGCGCCAGTCGTCGACCCAGCCGATGGCGCCGAAGCCCATCGTGACCCACAGCACGATCCACACGAAGCGGTTCGAGAGGTCGAACCACAGCAAGGTGGCGAACGCAATGGCGAACAGCACGAGCACGCCGCCCATGGTGGGCGTGCCGCTCTTGGTCAGGTGCGTTTCCATGCCGTAGCCGCGCACGGGCTGGCCGATCTTGAGCGCCGCGAGGCGGCGGATCACGTACGGGCCGGCCACCAGGCCGACCACGAGCGCGGTCAGCGCGGCCATGAGGGCGCGGAACGTGAGGTAGTTGAAAACGCGCAAGAACCCGAACTCGGGCGACAGCGTCTGCAGCCATTGGGCCAGGGACATCAGCATGGTGTGTTGCGCGGCTCATGCGTCATGACCGGCCTCCTTTTGTTGTTGTGCTTCGATCGCCTGCACCACGCGCTCCATCTTCATGAAGCGCGACCCCTTGACCAGCACGCTGCCCAGCTGCGGCAGGCGGGCGAGCACGGCCGCGCGGAGCGTGTCGAAATCGTCGAAATGGCGTCCATCGACACCATCGTTGTTGTTGAAAGCCGTTGCCGCATGCACGGTCTCGCCGCCCAGCGTGTAGACAGCGTCGAGGCCGCGCTGGCGCGCCCAGGCGCCGACCTCGGCGTGGAATTCCGGCGAGCGGTCGCCGACCTCGCCCATCTCGCCGAGCACCAGCAGGCGCGGCGCGGGCAGGCCCGTGAGCACGTCGATGGCGGCAATCACGGAGTCGGGGTTGGCGTTGTAGCTGTCGTCGACCAGCGTGAGCGCGTGCCCGTCGGGCAGCACGACCTCGCTGGCGCGCGAACGGCCCTTGACCGGCTCGAAGGCCGACAGGCCCGCGGCGATGGTGTCGAGCGACACGCCGGCGGCCAGCGCGCAGGCGGTGGCGGCGAGCGCGTTGCCCACGTTGTGACGGCCCGCGATGTGCAGGCGCGCCTCGAAGGCGCCCAGTGGCGTGCGCACGCGCACGCGCCAGGCGCCCTGCTGCCATTCGGCGCTGTCGAGCGCAATGTCGGCGTCGGCGTGCTCGCCGAAGGTCAGGCAGCGGCGCGAACCGCTCTGGCGCGCCAGGTCGGTCCACAGCGAAGTGAAGGTGTCGCCGTAGGGGAACACGGCCGTGCCGTCGTCGGGCAGTTCGGCGAACACGGCGGCGTTCTCGATGGCGACCGCCTCGACGCTGGCCATGAACTCCTGGTGCTCGCGCTGCGCGTTGTTGACCAGCGCGATGGTCGGGCGCGACATGGCGGCCAGCCGCGCGATCTCGCCCGGGTGGTTCATGCCCAACTCGAGCACAGCCAGCTGGTGTTGCGCGCGCAGGCGCATCAGCGTGAGCGGCACCCCGATCTCGTTGTTGAAGTTACCGGCCGTGGCCAGCGCGCGGTCGGCGCGGAAGGCGGCGAGCACGGCCGCGATCATCTGCGTGACCGTGGTCTTGCCGTTGCTGCCGGTGACGGCGATCAGCGGCAGGTTGAACTGCGCGCGCCAGCCGGCGCCCAGCGCACCGAGCGCGATGAGCGAATCGGGCACCTCGAGGCCGGCGAGGCCCGCGGCTTCAAGGCCGCCGTGCGCAATGGCGGCGACGGCGCCCTGCTTCTTGGCGTCGGCCAGGAAATCGTTGGCATCGAAACGCTCGCCCTTGAGCGCGACGAACAGGTCGCCGGCGGCCAGGGTGCGGGTGTCGGTGTGGACGCGCGCGATCACGGTGGCCGGGTCGCCCACGAGGCGCGAACCCGGCACCCATTGCTGCGCCTGCGCCAGCGTCAGGTTGAGCGGCGTAGAGACGGGCGTGGCCATGGCGGTCATGCGGCACCCCGCTTCGCGAGCGCGTCGAGCGCGTGGGTCTTGTCGGAGAACGGCAGGCGCTGGCCCGCGATCTCCTGCCACTCTTCGTGGCCCTTGCCGGCGATCAGCACCACGTCTTGCGGCGCGGCCTGGGCGATGGTTTCGGCGATGGCGCGCGCGCGGTCGACCTGCACGCGGGCCGCCTCGACGCGCGTGAAGCCGCGCAGCGCCTGGCTGATGATCGCGTCGGGGTTCTCGTTGCGCGGGTTGTCGCTGGTGAGCACGACGTGGTCGGCCTGCCGCTCGGCGACGGCCGCCATCAGCGGGCGCTTGATCGGGTCGCGGTTGCCGCCGCAGCCGAACACGCACCAGAGCGCGCCGCCGCGTTGCTTGGCCAGCGGGCGCAGGCCCGCGAGGGCCTTGTCGAGGGCGTCGGGCGTGTGGGCGTAGTCGACCACGGCCAGCGGTGCGCCGTCGGTCGGCTGCACGCGGTCCATGCGGCCCGGCACGCTGCTGAGGTGGGCGCAGGCCGCCACGGCCTGCGCGAGCGTGAGGCCCAGTGCGCGCAGGGTGCCGAGCACGCCGAGCAGGTTGGCCACGTTGTACTGGCCGATGAGCCCGGTCGCGAGCCGCTCGGCCGGCGCCGTGCTGCCGTGCTCGGTCACGGTGAACTGCAGGCCTTGCGCGTCGTAGCCGATGTCGCGCGCCATGAGCCGCGCGGGCTTGCCGCCGGCCGAGACGGTCCAGACGTCGAGCGCGCCGATGCCGGCGTCGAGCAGGTTGGCGCACAGGCTGGCGCCGTGCATGTCGTCGATGTTGATCACCGCAGCGCGCAGGCCGGGCCAGCGGAACAGCTCGGCCTTGGCCTGCCAGTAGGCGTCCATGCTGCCGTGGTAGTCGAGGTGGTCCTGCGTGAAATTGGTGAACACGGCGACCGCGATGCGGCAACCGTCGAGCCGGCGCTCGGCAATGCCGATCGACGAAGCCTCGATGGCGCAGGCGCCGAAGCCTTCGGTGACGAAGTCGCGCAGCGCGCGCTGCAGCATCACGGGGTCGGGCGTGGTCAGGCCGGTGTAGGTGAGCGCGGGCGGCACGCCGATGCCCAGGGTGCCGACCACGGCGCAGGGCGACGGGGCGCCGCGCTCGGTGGTGCCGTCGGGACGCATCGCGCGCACGCCGCCGGCCGCGCGCAGCGTGGACAGCGATTCGGCCAGCCACCACGCGGTGGAGGTCTTGCCGTTGGTGCCGGTCACGGCCAGCAGGTCGAGCTGCGCCGAGGGGTTGTCGTAGAAGGCGGCGGCGATCGGGCCGGTGGCGGCCTTGAGGCCGGGGTAGCTCACGATGCGCTCGTCGCCGTCGAAGCCGAAGGCGTCCACGCCCTCGTGCTCGACCAGGCAGGCCACGGCGCCCTGCGCCAGCGCGGCCGCCACGTGCTGGCGGCCGTCGGTCGCGGCACCGGGCCAGGCGATGAAGGCATCGCCCGGGGCGACCGCGCGGCTGTCGGCCTGCAGTGCGCCCTGCACGCGCTCCTTGAGCCAGAACGCGGCGGTGGTGGGGGAAGTGAGTGTCAGCATGTCAGAAGCTCTCGGGGACGTCTTGCGTCTGCACGAGGGGTTTGACCGCCAGATCGGGCGGGACGTTCATCATGCGCAGGGTCTGCTGCACGACTTCGCTGAACACCGGCGCCGCGGCGAGGCCGCCGAAATACTGGCCGTCGGTCGGCTCGTCGATCATCACCGCGACGATGATGCGCGGCTTCTCGATGGGCGCCATGCCGGTGAACCAGGCGCGGTACTTGTTGCTGGCGTAGCCCTTGCCGACCTGCTTGTGGGCCGTGCCCGACTTGCCGCCGACCGAGTAGCCCACCGTTTGCGCGCGCGTGCCGGTGCCGCCGGGGCCGGCGGCCATCTGCAGCATCTTGCGCACCGCGAGCGCGTTGGACGGCGAGAACACCCGCACGCCGACCGGCGGCTCGGTGTTCTTCAGGATGGTGACCGGAATGATGGAGCCGTCGTGCGCGAACGAGGTGTACGAATGCGCCATCTGGAACAGCGACGCCGACAGGCCGTAGCCGTAGGCCATGGTGGCCTGCTCGACCGGCTTCCAGGTCTTCCACGGACGCAGCCGGCCCGTCACGGCGCCGGGGAACTGGATCTGCGGCTTCTGGCCGTAGCCGAGCGCGGTGTAGGTGTCCCACATCTCGTGGGGCGTCATCTTCTGGGCGATCTTGAGCGCGCCCACGTTGCTCGACTTCTGGATCACGCCCTCCACCGTCAGCGAGCCGTAGTTGTGGGTGTCGCTGATGGTGAAGCCGCCCAGCTGGTAGCGCCCGGGCGCGGTGTCGATGATGGTGGAGGGCTTGACGCGGCCGGCCTCCAGCGCCATCGCCACGGTGATGGGCTTCATGGTCGAGCCGGGCTCGAAGGTGTCGGTGAGCGCGCGGTTGCGCAGCTGCTCGCCGGTGAGGTTCTGGCGCTTGTCGGGCACGTAGCTCGGGTAGTTGGCCAGCGCCAGCACCTCGCCGGTGGTGCTGTCGAGCACCACCACGCTGCCGGCCTTGGCGCGGCGCGCGGTGACGGCGTCGCGCAGCTTCTGGTAGGCGAAGAACTGCACCTTGCTGTCGACGCTGAGCTGGATGTCGCGGCCCTCGACCGGCGGCACCTGCTCGCCCACGCCCTCGACCACGCGGCCCAGCCGGTCCTTGATGACGCGGCGCGAGCCGGCCTTGCCGGCCAGTTCCTTGTTGAACGCCAGCTCGATGCCTTCCTGGCCGTTGTCTTCCACGTTGGTGAAGCCCACCACGTGCGCCGCCGCCTCGCCCTCGGGGTACTGGCGCTTGTATTCCTTGCGCTGGTAGATGCCCTTGAGGTTGAGCGCCGCGATCTGCTTGGCGATGGGCTCGTCGACCTGGCGCTTGATCCAGACGAAGGTCTTGTCTTCGTCTTCGAGCTTCTTGTCGAAGTCCTTCTGCGGCATGCCGAGCAGCTTGGCCACCTGCTTGAGCTTGGCGCGCACCTCGGGGTCGTCGCGCTCCACGTCTTCGGGAATGGCCCAGATGCTGGGCGCCACCACGCTCGACGCCAGGATGAGCCCGTTGCGATCGAGGATGCGCCCGCGGTTGGCCGGCAGCTCCAGCGTGCGCGCGAAGCGCACCTCGCCCTGGCGCTGGAAGAAGCTGTTGTTGAAGACCTGCACGTACGCAGCCCGGCCCGCCAGCATGACGAAGCCGAAGGCGATGCCGGCGACGATGAACTTGCTGCGCCACACCGGCGTCTTGCTCGCGAGCAAGGGGCTGGTGGTGTAGCGCACGCTGCGGTTGCCGCGGCTCATCGGGCGGGCCTCGCGGTGGTGCCGGGCTTGGGCGGCGTGGTCGGCGGCAGCGGCGCCACGGCCGGGATCACCGAGCCGTCGGGGCGCACGTACTGCGTGATGGCCGGCGAGGCCGTGCGCATCTGCAACTGCTCCTTGGCCAGCTTCTCCACGCGCAGCGGCGTGGCCTGGGCGCGCTTCTCGACCTGCAGGCGGTCATGCTCGGTTTCGAGCTTGCGCGTCTCCTGCAGCGCGCGGTCGAACTCCGTGTAGAGCTGGCGCGACTGGTACTGGGTGTGCACAAGGTACAAAGCCGTCGCAATGACGGCCAGCAGAAGAAGCAGGTTGATGCGCGCCATGGCTACCCGGCCTCCGTGCGTTCGGCCACCCGGAGGATGGCGCTGCGCGAGCGCGGGTTGCCGCGCACTTCTTCTTCGGACGGCTTGATGCGCTCGAGCGCGTGCAGCTTCATCACCTTGGGCGCGGCGAAGGGTGCGCGGCGGTCGTAGACCTCCTTCGAGTGCTTGGCGATGAACTGCTTGACGATGCGGTCTTCGAGCGAATGGAAGCTGATCACCGCGAGCCGGCCGCCGGGCGCGAGCACCGACAGGCTGGCTTCTAGCGCTTGTTGCAGCTCCTCAAGCTCGGCGTTGATGAAAATCCGAAAAGCCTGAAATGTGCGCGTTGCAGGGTTCTGGCCCTGCTCGCGGGTTTTGACCGTGCCAGCCACGAGCTCGGCCAGTTCGGTGGTGGTTGAAATTGCGCCCCGTTCTTGTCTGCGAGCAACAATCGCCTTTGCAATCTGAACAGCAAACCGTTCTTCGCCATAGTCACGGATCACCTCTGCAATTTGTTGAAGTTCGGCCGTTGCCAGCCATTCGGCCACGCTCTCGCCGCGCGTGGTGTCCATGCGCATGTCGAGCGGACCGTCGAAACGGAAACTGAAACCGCGCACCGGGTTGTCGATCTGCGGCGAACTCACGCCCAGGTCCATCAGCAAGCCGTTGACGCTGGCGTCGGGCAATTCGCCCAGCGAGCGGAATCCCTGGTGGCGGATAGAAAAACGCGCATCCGAGATGCGCGCTGCTTCGGCCACCGCTTCTGCATCCTTGTCGAATGCGATGAGCCTGCCTTCCGGCGCCAGCCGCGCGAGGATGGCGCGCGCATGTCCTCCGCGGCCGAAGGTGGCGTCCACGTACGTGCCCGTGGCTGCCGCGCTGCCGGAAAGAAGGGCTTCCACCGCCTCGTTCAACAAGACGGTCGTATGGGTCAGGGGGGTGTTCACGGGGCTCCTCAGAACGCGAAGTCCTGAAACACATCCGGCATCTCGCCCTGGGTGGCCTCGGCCTCCTTGGCCTCGTAGGTCGCCTTGTCCCAGAGTTCGAAGTGGTTGCCCATGCCCAGCAACAGCGTCTCGCGGTTGATGCCGGTGGCGGCGCGCAGCTCGGGCGACACCAGCACGCGGCCGGTGCCGTCCATCTCGACGTCCATCGCGTTACCGAGGAAGACGCGCTTCCACCACTGCGCCGACATCGGCAGCGCAGCAATGCGTTCGCGGAATTTTTCCCATTCGGGACGGGGGAACACCATCAGGCATCCGTGCGGATGCTTGGTGATCGTGAGCTGGCCGCCTGCCGTGGCGCTCAGGACGTCGCGATGCCGGGTCGGCACGGAGAGCCGCCCCTTGGCATCCAGACTGAGCGATGAAGCGCCTTGAAACACGACCACGAAACCCCTGTGGTGGGAGGTGCCGCGACACCCGGAAGGGGCGTTGCCCGCACTTTTTCCCACTTAACTGCACTTTTTTCCACTGTAGCAGGAAACACTTGCGACGCAACTGGGGCTCGGGGGTATTTTTTGTAATGGAATCAACGACTTAGCGCCGATTTCCAAACCTGGAAATCGGCGAATTGTGTTGAAAATGAAGTACTTAGCTCACGCAGTGAAAGTGATGCGTGAAGGACGACCCCGTTACAGGGGCCGAGGGAGGCGGCTTCAGAGGATGAAGCGCGAAAGGTCTTCGTCGTGACTTAGTGCCGCGAGGCGCTCGTCGACATAAGCGGCATCGATGCGGACCGTCTGGCCCTCGATGCGGGTGGCATCGAAGCTTACCTCATCGAGCAGGCGCTCCATCACGGTCGACAAACGGCGTGCGCCGATGTTCTCGGTGCGCTCGTTCACCTCGAAGGCGATGGCCGCCAGCCGCGTGATGCCGTCGGGCGCGAAATCGAGCGTCACGCCTTCGGTGGCCAGCAGCGCCTGGTACTGCTTCACGAGCGAGGCGCGGGTCTGCGTGAGGATGCTCTCGAAGTCCGACACCGAGAGCGACTGCAGCTCGACGCGGATCGGAAAGCGCCCCTGCAACTCCGGAATGAGGTCGCTCGGCTTGCTCAGGTGGAAGGCGCCGCTCGCGATGAACAGCATGTGGTCGGTGCGCACCACGCCGTACTTGGTGGACACGGCCGTGCCCTCCACGAGCGGCAGCAGGTCGCGCTGCACGCCCTGGCGCGAGACGTCGGAGCCCTGCGCTTCGCTGCGCGTGGCGACCTTGTCGATCTCGTCGATGAAGACGATGCCGTTCTGCTCGGCATTGGCAATGGCCTGCGCGCGGATCTCGTCCTCGTTGACCAGCTTGGCGGCCTCCTCGTCGATCAAGAGGCGCATCGCCTCGGCGATCTTGAGCTTGCGCGTCTTGCGCTTGCCGCCGCCGAGCTGGCCGAACATGCCGCGCAGTTGCTCGGTCATTTCCTCCATGCCGGCCGGGCCCATGATCTCCAGCGGCGCGCGGGTTTCGGCGAGGTCGAGCTCGATTTCCTTGTCGTCGAGCTGGTGCTCGCGCAGCTTCTTGCGGAAGGCCTGGCGCGTCGGATTGGGGCTGTCGAGTGCGGGGGCAGCGCCATCGGCACCACGCGCCGGCGGCAGCAGCGCGTCGAGGATGCGCTCCTCGGCCGCGTCTTCGGCGCGGGCACGCACCTTCACGCTTTCGGATTCGCGTGTCTGCTTGACGGCGATTTCGGCGAGGTCGCGAATGATCGAGTCGACGTCCTTGCCCACGTAGCCCACCTCGGTGAACTTGGTGGCCTCGACCTTGATGAACGGCGCGTCGGCCAGGCGGGCCAGGCGGCGCGCGATCTCGGTCTTGCCGACGCCCGTCGGGCCGATCATGAGGATGTTCTTGGGCGTGATCTCGTGGCGCAGCTTCTCGTCGACCTTCTGGCGGCGCCAGCGGTTGCGCAGCGCGATGGCCACGGCGCGCTTGGCGGCGGGCTGGCCGACGATGTGGTTGTCCAGCTCGGAGACGATTTCCTGGGGGGTCATGGACATGGTCAGAGCGCTTCCACCGTGTGGTTCATGTTCGTGTAAATGCAGATTTCTCCGGCGATCGCCAGCGATTTGCGCACGATCTGCTCGGCCGAGAGGTCGGTGTTGTCGATCAGCGCCTTGGCCGCCGACTGGGCGTAGGCACCGCCCGAACCGATGGCGATCACGCCGTCTTCAGGCTCCAACACGTCGCCATTGCCGGTGATGATGAGCGAAGTCGTGGCGTCGGCCACGGCCAGCATGGCTTCGAGCTTGCGCAGCACGCGGTCGGTGCGCCAGTCCTTGGTGAGCTCGACCGCTGCGCGGGTCAGGTGGCCCTGGTGCTTCTCGAGCTTGGCCTCGAAACGCTCGAAGAGCGTGAAGGCATCGGCCGTGGCGCCGGCGAAACCCGCCAGGACCTTGCCGTGATAGAGCCGCCGCACCTTGCGCGCCGTGCCCTTGATGACGATGTTGCCGAGAGTGACCTGCCCGTCCCCGCCGATGGCGACCTGATCGCCTTGGGGGGTCTTGCGGCGCACGCTCACGATGGTGGTGCCGTGAAACTGTTCCATCGCAGCCATCTGGGGATGGGCCCCGCCAATGCAACCCTTGCGGTCGGACAAACTGCTGGCGGAAAACACGGCCGCGCAGGGGCCGCGAGACCCCTGTGACGGGGTCAGTTCTTGCGGACGGCGACCGTGGCGTGGTCGGTGATGCCGATCAGCCCAAAGAGCGCAGCAATCAGCCGGTGCGCATCGACGAACTGCACCCGCTCACCGTTCGCATCGCGCTCGCGGACCCAGCTCAGCAGCGTGCCGGCCGCCGTCAGGTCCATGCGCAGCAGGGCCGCGCACGAGATGACCGGCGCTGTCGTGTGGCGCAGGTCGTGGTCCAGGCGCTGCCAGCACGACAGCGAGTCGCCACGCAGGTCGCCCGCCAGCGCAGCAAAGCCGCTGTCGGTGGACGGGAAGCTCTCGGAATCGCCCCCGACCGACAGCAGCGACCACACCGAGCTCGGCCGGCTCGCCGGCGGCGCGGCCAGCGAGGTGCACTCGCCCTTCGGGTCCTGCCAGGACGGCGGCGACACCTCGTAGGTGATGCAGTAGTTGAGCGCCACCAGCTCGAAGTCGTCGGGCAGGTGCATCATGCGCAGCGCCGCGAGGCGCAGCTGCCACCAGGCGTCGTCGGGATGGCGCTCGTTGTTGGGCGTGGCCGCGGCCAGCACGGCCATGAGCTGCGAGGCGCCGAAGAAGCGCAGCTGCACCGGCGAATCGGACCAGTGCGCGAACAGGATGCGCAGCGGCGCGGCGGCCGGCGGATCGATCTCGGTGAGCGCGCGCCAGTCGAGCGTCCAGACCATGCCGGCCTGCGAGAGCGCGCGCGTGAGCGCCATGAGCCCTTCGCGCGTCAGGTGTGCGGGGCTGGCCCAGTCGGCGGCGCCGGTGGTGTCGGAGGCCGCTTCGGCGTCTTCGCTGGCGGTGACGGCCTTCACGCTGCGCGCGAGTTCGTCGAGCGAAACCCAGTCGGGCCCCATGCGCTTCATGCGCTGCGCATAGCGCATGCGGGCGGCCGCGAACTTGGCGGCGTCGCCGGTGGCGCGGTACAGGTCGAACAGTGCGCGCCAGCGGGCGTCGTCGCGCTCCAGCGTGACGGCTGCGGTCGCGTCATCGGCGGAGAACGCACTTTCGGCGGCCAGTGCCTGCAGCAGGATGGCTTCGGCGCCGGTGTCGTCGCCGTGCGCGAAGCGGATCACCGCTTCTTCGAGCGCGCCGTCATGCGCAAGGCGCGACGGCTGCGGTACGGGCGCGACGGCTGCGGCAACCGCCGGCGCTGCGGCCACGGGTGCGGAAGCGGCCGGTGCGCCCTGCCCGGCCGGATCGGCCGGCAGCTGGTCGCCGCCACTGTCGACCGGCGGCAGCGTTTCAGCGCCCGCGTCGGGCGGCGGATTGACCAGCGTCTCGCCGTTCGGCCCGCGGCCCTTCCACCACTGCTGCGACATCTGCTCTTCGATCTCGTCGATCTTCTTGAGCGTGAGTGCGCGGCCTTCGGATTTTTCGGAGGTGCTGTTGAGGTTGAACGACGACGGCGTGACCGTTGCCTCGAAGGCATGGGCCGCCGCCTCGCGCTGGCGCAGCTTGCGCAGCATGTCGAACTCGCGGCGGCGCACGAAGTCGTTGCGCTGGCGCCGCTCGATCATTTCCTTCAGCATCTCGCGGCTGTAGGTCTGCTCGGGCAGCGACGAGTCGGAGGACGGCGTGTCCAGCTCCGACCAGTCTTTCAGGGGATTTCGAACGAACTTGGCCACCTTCGAGAAAAGGCGGCCTGACTCTTCCTTTGGCATTCAGAGAAGGTTATCGAAAGCGCGGATTCCGTTCTACCTTGCTGCCGTTCAATCCCCGAACATTTTCTGCTTCAGCTCGCGGCGCTGCTGCGCTTCGAGCGAGAGCGTGGCGGTCGGGCGGGCCAGCAGGCGGCCGACGCCGATGGGCTCGCCGGTCTCGTCGCAGTAGCCGTAGTCGCCGGCGTCGATGCGCTGGATCGACTGCTCGATCTTCTTGAGCAGCTTGCGTTCGCGGTCGCGCGTGCGCAGCTCGAGCGCGTGCTCTTCCTCGATGGTGGCGCGGTCGGCCGGGTCGGGCACGACCACGGTGTCTTCGCGCAGGTGCTCGGTGGTTTCACCGGCGTTCTCGAGGATGCCGCGCTTGAGTTCTTCGAGCTTCAGGCGGAAGAACGCCATCTGCTTGTCGTTCATGTACTCGTCGTCGGGCATCGCGATGACCTCGGCGTCGCTCAGCTCGGCGGGCGTCTTGGTCTTCCAGTTGTTGGCCAGCTTCGGGTCTTTCTTGACGGCCAGGGGCGGCGGCGGCACCAGCGCGGTGGAAGGCGCCTGCGAGAAGCTGGATTTGGCGGCGGTCGAGGCCACGGATTGCGGCATCGAGGGCACGGTCAGTTGCGACAGCCGGGACACGCGGCCACCACGCGCAGCGGGAGCGGGCGTAGCGGGGATCGAGGGTGTCGCCGGGGCGGAAGAAGAGGCGGCAGCCGTTTTTTTCATGGGGGTCGGGGGAGCAGAAAGGGCGGCCGCAGGACGGCCGACCGGTTGGGATGACGTAGGCGCCGCGCCCGCGGACTTGGTTGCGGGCTTGGCGGACTTCTTGGCAGCCGCGGTCCCGGTCTTGGCCGGGGTTGCCGCAGGCTTCTTGGCAGCGCTTTTCTCTTTCGCGGCAGAGGCAGCAGCAGCGGTGGCAGAAACCTTCTTCGTCGCGGGTACAGCCTTCACAGCCGTCGCCTTCTTTGCGGCGGGCTTGGTGGCTGGCGTGGCCTTGGCGGCGGGTTTCTTCACGGTGACTGGCTCCTTGTACGAACTGGAACGCGCTTTCACTGGGTGTCTCCTCCCAAGGGAACCGTTGCGGGTGTCAGGCCGCGTCGGCTCACGTTGTCGGGGGCGTCCTCAAGTGGTGAACCCCGGGGTTATACCCCCGAAAGCCCGCCAAAAACCCTTGGCGCCCCGTGCCGTAAGTCATATCTCGCCCCTGTGGACGAAGCATGGCTCCCGGAACAGGCGCGCGATTGTATAGAGAACTCGAAACGCAAGGCCATCGGGTGACGCACTGCCCTGCTCCGGTAGCATCGCCCGGCGCCGCCACAGGGGGTGGCGCAGGCACGCCGCGGGTCGGGGAGACACCGCGGCGGCCCTTCAAACAACCGATCGGAAAATAATCTTGAGCAAAAAAGCAGTATTGGGAGTCCTGGCCGCGGCCATCGCCGTCGCCTACGGCGGCAGCACCTGGTGGGCCGGCACGCAAATCAAATCGAGCTACGACGTCGCCCTGGGCGAACTGCCCAAGCAGACCGCGCTGGTGCGCGTGATCGAGCGCAGCTACGAACGCAATTTCCTCGGTGCCGTGAGCACCGTGACGCTCGAACTGGGCTGCCCGGCCGAGGCCGAAGCCGCCACCGCCCCTGCCGCGTCGGCACCCGCCGCCGCGCCGGCCGCCGCCACGACCGACGTCGCCGAGGCCGCGACCGAAGGCGACGAAGAAGAACCCGCCGAAGACGACAGCGACGCCGCGGCCACCCCGCCCAAGCCCGTGCGCATCACCATCCGCGACACCATCCGCCACGGCCCGATCGCCGGCGCCGCGCTGGCCGCGGCCGTCATCGACAGCGAACTCGTGCTCGACGCCAAGGCGCAGGCCGAAGCCGAGAAGCTGTTCGGCAAGGCCAAGCCACTGACCGCGCGCACCCAGGTCGGCTTCGGCGGCGGCTTCACCAGCGACTTCACCGTCGCGCCCGCCAAGCTGGCCGAAGAAGGCAAGGGCGAGTTCGCCTGGCAAGGCGCGCAGGCCCGCCTGGACATGAACGCGGCCCGCACCCACGTGCGCTACGACATGACGATGCCCGGCCTGGACGTCAGCACCGCCTCCAAGGGCGTGCAGCTGAAGATGGGCAAGTTCACCGCCAAGGCCGACATGGACGGCAGCGCCGGCTGGATGCTCGCCACCGGCAAGTCCGAAGGCCGCCTCGACAGCTTCGAACTGAACGCGCCCAAGGGCCTGGGCCTGGGCGCGGGCACCGAGGCCGCCCCCGCCAAGGCGATCAAGGTGCTGCTGCAAAGCATCGACCTGACCGGCGAAGCCACCATCAAGGACGGCCTGTACGCCTCCGAGGGCGCCTTCAAGGGCAAGGGCAAGGTCAACGAGACCGCCATCGACAAGTTCGAGATCGCCAGCAGCGCGCGCCGCATCCAGGCGGCCGGCTACAAGAAGCTGGCCGACGCCTGGCTGCAGTCGACCGCCGGTGCCGGCTGCGGCCAGCGCAGCAAGGCCCAGAAGGACGCGATGCAGGCGCTCATCGAACAGCTCGCGCCCGACCTCAAGGCCATGGCCAAGCACAGCCCCGAAGCCGGCCTGGACCGCATGCTGGTCGAGATCGGCGGCCACAGCGCCGAGCTCAGCTACTCGGTGGCCCTCGCCGGCGTGACCGACGAAGACCTGCAGCTGCCCGGCAACGCGCTGGTGCTCAAGCGCGGCGTGCTCAAGGCCAACGCGCGCGTGCCCGTGAAGTGGATCGAGAAGCTGGCCGAAACCGGCGCCGAGAGCGGCCGCACGCCGCCGCCTGAAATGCTCGCGGGCCTGATCGAACAGGGCGAAGCCAACGGCTACGTGAAGCGCACGGGCGACGACCTGGTCAGCCAGGTCGAGTTCAGCGAAGGCCAGCTCAAGCTCCTGGGCAAGCCGATGGGGAATTTCGGCAAGTAAGCACGGCCACCCCATGAAAAACGGCGCTGACCGCAAGGCCAGCGCCGTTTTTTATTTCGTCAGCTCAGTCGAACGTGCTCAGACCAGGCACTGCTCCAGACCCTGCTCCAGGATCTCGCGCGGCAGCTCGATGCCGATGAACACCATGCGGCTCTGGCGCGCCTCGTCCTTGCCCCACTCCGGGCCCAGGTCGCTGCCCATGAGCTGGTGCACGCCCTGGAAGATCACCTTGCGCTCGGTGCCCTTCATGTTCAGCACGCCCTTGTAGCGCAGCATGCGCGGGCCGTAGATGTTCACGATGGCGCCCAGGAAGTCTTCCAGCTTGGCCGGGTCGAAGGCGCGGTCGGCCTTGTAGACGAAGCTCTTCACGTCGTCGTCCGTGTGGTGATGGTGACCGTGGCCCTCGTGCTTGTGCGAGGGGTGGTCGCACGCCTCGCCATGCGCGTGGTCATGGTCGTGATGGTCGTGGTCGTCTTCCTTCAGGAAGTCGGGGTCGATGTCCAGCTTGGCGTTCAGGTTGAAGCCGCGCAGGTCGAAGATGTCCTTCAGCGGCACGTCACCGAAGTGCGCCTTCTGCTGCGGCGCGCGCGGGTTCATGTGCTTCAGGCGGTGAATGAGCGCGTCGGTCTCTTCGGCCGACACCAGCTCGCTCTTGCTGATGAAGATCTGGTCGGCAAAGCCCACCTGGCGGCGCGCTTCCTGGCGGTCGTTCAGCTGCTGGGGCGCGTGCTTGGCATCGACCAGCGTGAGGATCGAGTCGAGCAGGTAGCTCTCGGCGATCTCGTCGTCCATGAAGAAGGTCTGGGCCACCGGGCCGGGGTCGGCCAGGCCGGTGGTCTCGATCACCACGCGGTCGAAGTCGAGCAGGCCCTGGCGCTTCTTGGCGGCCAGCAGCTGCAGCGCCTCGCGCAGGTCTTCGCGGATGGTGCAGCAGACGCAGCCGTTGCTCATCTGCACGATCTGCTCCTTCGACTCGGTCACGAGGATGTCGCTGTCGATGTTCTCCTCGCCGAACTCGTTCTCGATGACCGCGATCTTCTGGCCATGGGCCTCGGTCAGGATGCGCTTGAGCAGCGTGGTTTTGCCCGAGCCGAGAAAGCCGGTCAGGATGGTCGCGGGAATGAGGGCCATGGAAAAGTGCTCCGGAAACGGAAAACAGAAAAAGGCGGGGGATTGGCGGGCAGTTTAGCCAATGCCACTGAGTTGCGTTGCCGACGGGGTCAAGCCCCCGTTCACAGCGGCTTTCTGACCACCACCAACCCCTTCAGGTACTCCCCTTCCGGGAATTCGATGGTCATCGGGTGGTCGGGCGCGGCGCCCAGGCGTTCGGCGATGTAGCCGTCCACGCCGGCATCCAGCCCCGCCGAGGCCACGATCTTGTGGAACAGGTCGGCGCTGATGCCGCCCGAGCAGGAAAAGGTGAGCAGCACGCCGCCCGGCTCCAGCAGCTTGAGCGCCAGGCGGTTGATGTCCTTGTAGGCACGCGCGGCGCGCTCGGCGTGCGCCACCGTGGGCGCGAACTTCGGCGGGTCGAGCACGATGGCGTCGAAGGTGCGGCCCTGGTCGATGAACTCGCGCAGCACCGTGTTCACGTTGGCATCGAGAAACTCCGTGGCAATGCCCTGCCCTTCGAAGCCGTTGAGCGCCAGGTGCGCGCGCGCCCGCTCGAGCGCGGGCTGCGACGAATCGACCGACACCAGCGAGGCCCCCTCGAGCGCCCCGGCCGCCTTCAGGCCCGCGAGCGCGGCCACGGTGAAGCCGCCCGTGTAGCAGAAGCAGTTGAGCACGCGCCGGAAGCGCCGGTGCTGCGCCAGCTCGGCAAAGCGCTGGCGGCTGTCGCGCTGGTCGAGGTAGAAGCCGGTCTTGTGCCCGGTGGCGATGTCCAGCGACAGCTGCCAGCCGTGCTCGCGGATGGTGATCTGGGTGGGGCCCTCGCCGCGCAGCCAGCCCGTGACCGGCTTCAGGCCCTCGCGCTCGCGGCCGCTGGCGTCGGAGCGTTCATACAGCTTGGTCAGCCCCGTGGCCTTGAGCAGCGCATCGGCCAGCACGTCTTTCCAGCGCTCCACGCCGGCCGACAAAAACTGCGCCACCAGCGTGTCGCCGTAGCGGTCGACGATCAGCCCCGGCAGGCCGTCGGCCTCGCCGTGCACCAGCCGCACGCCGTCGCTCTGCAGGTCGAACAGGCCGCGCGCATGCACCGCGCGCGTGCAGACCGTGGAAAAAAAAGCAGCGTCGATGCGCTGCTTCTCGTCAAAGCTCCAGGCCCGTGCCCGGATCTTGGAGGTGGGGCCGAAGGCCGCCCACGCGAGAAAGTGGCCGTCGTGCGACTCCACGCGCACCGTTTCCCCCGAGTCCGCGCCGCCGCGCGCAATGGCGGATTCGAAGACCCAGGGATGGCGGCGTTGGAGCGAGCGCTCCTTGCCCGGCTTGAGGCGGAGGGTTTTCATGGGAGATGAATGAAAGAAGAAATGAAAGACGAAAGAAAACGATGCAGGCGACGGGCCGTGGCTACTTGCCGTCCTTGTCCGGCCGGGCCTTGGCGCGCGGATGCGCCGCGTCGTAGACCTTGGCCAGGTGCTGGAAGTCCAGCCGCGTGTAGACCTGCGTGGTCGCGATGTTGGCATGGCCCAGCAGCTCCTGTACTGCGCGCAGGTCGCTGCTCGACTGCAGCACGTGGCTCGCGAACGAGTGGCGCAGCATGTGCGGATGCACCGGCGCGGCCAGGCCGGCCTTCAGGCTGCGCTCGCGCAGCAGCTTCCACACCGCCTGCGACGACATGCGCGCGCCGCGCGCACTGACGAACAGCGCCGACTCCTGGCGCTCGCCGCGCACCGCGAGCCAGTCGCGCAGCGCCTCGGCCGCCTTGCTGCCCACGGGCACGCTGCGCCGCTTGCTGCCCTTGCCGAGCACGTGGGCTTCCATGGCGTCGAGATCGACCCAGCCGAGCGCCGTGGCGCTGGCCTGGGCGTCGAGCCCGGTGAGTTCGCTCACGCGCAGGCCGCAGCCATAAAGCATTTCGACGATGGCGCCGTCGCGCGCTTCGGTCCAGGGATCGGCCTCGGGGTCGTACAGCTCGGCCAGGCGCACCGCGTCGTCCACGCCCAGCGCCTTCGGCAGCGGCCGGCCCGCCTTGGGCGCGTGCACGTCCTGCACCGGGTTGAAGCCGATCAGCCCTTCATGGCCGAGCCAGCGGTAGAAGCTGCGCCAGCACGACAGCACCAGCGCAATGCCGCGCGGCTCGCGCCCGGCGCTGTGCAACTGCGCCATCCAGCGGCGGATGTGGGCGGTCTGCACGCGGTCCAGCGGCAGGTTGGCCTCGGCGGCATGGTCGGTCAGCGCGCGCAGGTGGAAGGCATACAGCTCGACCGTGCGCGGCGCGAGCCGACGCTCCACGCGCACGTGTTCGAGGTATTTGTCGATCCATTCCATGGTGTCGTCGTGCTCCGTGCGCTGCGCGGGGCCGCGCTAGCTAGAACAGATAACCGAGCGACGCATTGTTCACGATGGCCGCCGGCTCGCGCAATGCGCCCTTGAACAGCATGCCCCAGCGGCGCCAGCACGAGGTGGGCGCGGCGGCGTACTGCACGTCGAAGGCCTGGTCGAAGCCGCTGGCACGCACCAGGCGCTCGATGCGCCACAGGTGGTACGGCTCCGACACGATGATCACGCTGCGCACGCCATTGGCTTCGAGCACCGTGCGCGACAGCGACAGGTTGGCGCGCGTGGACGACGACACCGACTCCAGCACCATCGGCCCCGTGTAGCCCTCGGCCGTGGCGTGGTCGCGCATCACCTCGGCTTCGATGCGGCCGTCTTCCACGTCGACACCACCCGAGAACACCAGCGTCTGCGCGCGACCGGCGCGCGCCAGCACGATGCCCTGGTCGACCCGGCCCGTGAGGCAGGGGTTCGGCTTGCCGTCGAGGTAGGCGCGGTTGCCCAGCACCAGCGCCACGTCGGCCGCGCGCGGCAGCGGGCCGGCCAGTGCGGCCTCGGCACGCTGCCAGATCACGCCGGCGATGGCGACATACGTCAGCACGCCGGCCAGCAGGACCAGGCACAGGCCGGTCAGCCAGGGCCGGCGGCGCCACCCGCTTTTTGCGGGGCGGCTGCTCGAACGGCTCAAGGGCGCAGCCGCGACAGCGCGCCCGACGACAGCTCGGCGATGCGCTCGAGAAAGTCCGTGCCCATTTCGGCGTTGAAGCGCTGCGCGTCCGGCGAGGCCAGCACCAGCAGGCCGAAGGCCGGCGACTCGGCGTCGGGGCGCAGCGGAATCAGTGCGATCGACGCGGCGCCCTGCGGCTCGGGCAGCCAGTTGGCCGCCTCGAAGCCCGCGTTGAGCCCGCAATAAGGCGAGGTGAGCGAGGTGGCCAGCGCCTTCACGTCGTCGCTCACCCACTGGGCATAGGCTTCGTTGAGGTACTCGGTGCCGCAGTCCCACACCTTGATGGCCGTTTGCGGCACCAGGAACAGCGACTGCAGGTCGACCGCGATGCGGTACGGCAGGCTGCGCGGGTCGCGCGTGGTCAACAGGCCCTTGGTCCAGCGCTGCAGGCGGTCGGCGATGACCACGTTTTCGGTGCCGTGGCGCACCATGTCCATCAGGCGATGCTCCAGCGCCTTGATCTTCTCGCGCAGCATCTCGGCCTGGCGCTCCTGCAGGCTCACGGCGCGGTTGCCGTGCGGGCTGGTGAGCTGCACCTGCGCCAGCAGCTGGGCGTGGCGCTCGAAGAAGTCGGGGGTGTTCGACAGGTAGTTCGCGATGTCGTCTTCGGTGATCGGGTTCATGGCGTTGTTGTCGTGGGTGAATTGGGTCATGGCTGTTCCGAAATGTCGGGCACGTCGATCTCGCCCTCGAACACCGTCGTGGCCGGTCCTGTCATGAGCACCGGCCGGCCGTCGCCCTGCCACTCGATCGTGAGAATGCCGCCGTGCGTCTGCACGTCGACGCGGGTGTCCAGCAGCCCGAGGCGAATGCCCGCCACCACGGCCGCGCAGGCGCCCGTGCCGCAGGCCAGCGTTTCGCCGGCACCGCGCTCGAACACCCGCAGCTTGATATTCGACCGGTCGACCACCTGCATGAAGCCCGCATTCACGCGCTGCGGAAAACGCGGGTGATGCTCGATCTGCGGGCCCTGTTCGGCCACCGGCGCGGTGTCGACGTTGTCGACCACCTGCACCGCGTGCGGGTTGCCCATGGACAGCACCGCTACCGAAACGATAGCGCTGCCGGCCCGGGTGCCCAGCGCCAGGTGCCATTTCTGCCACGCGCCTTCGTGCTGCGGGTCGAGCCCGGCCGTGTCGAAGGGCACGCGCGCCGGTTCGAAGACCGGGGCGCCCATGTCGACCGTCACGCGGCCGTCGTCGCCCATGCGCGGCTCGATCACGCCGGCCAGCGTCTGCACGCGCACGTCTTTCTTCTCGGTCAGGCCGTGCTCGCTCACGAAGCGCATGAAACAGCGCGCCCCGTTGCCGCACTGCTCCACCTCGCCGCCGTCGGCGTTGTGAATCACGTACTGGAAGTCGATGCCTGCAGCGGGCGACGGGCGCACCGTGAGGATCTGGTCGGCGCCGACGCCGAAATGGCGGTCGGCCAGGAAGCGGTACTGCGCGGCGCTGAGGCCCAGCGTGCCGCGCGTTTCGTCCAGCACGACGAAATCGTTGCCGGCTCCCTGCATCTTGGTAAAGCGGATTCGCATCGCCGGATTATCGCCACCGGCGCCGCCCTTCGCGCCGGAAGGGCCGCCGGGCGCGGCCCTTTCGACACACCCGGCCTCAGCCCTGGATGAACACCAGCAGGTCGGCGTTCACCTGCGCCGCGTGCGTGGTGCAGGTGGCGTGCGGCGCGCCGGCGTACAGCTTGAGCTGGCTGCCCTTGATCATTTCGGCCGCCAGCTTGCCCGTGGCCTCGAAGGGCACGACCTGGTCGTCGCCGCCGTGGATCACGAGCGTGGGCACGTCGATCTTCGCCATGTCGGGGCGGAAGTCGGTCTCGGAGAACGCCGTCACGCAGTCGATGGTGGCCTTGATCGAGGCCTGCAGCGCGATCTGCAGCGTCTGCTTGAACACGCCCTGCGACACCTTCGCGCCCGGGCGGTTGGTGCCGTAGAACAGCGTGCTGAAGTCGTCGATGAACTGCGCCCGGTCGGCGGCCAGCCCGGCGCGGATGCCCGCAAACAGAGACGCCTCGGGGCCCACGGCATGGTCAGCGGTCTTCATGAACAGCGGCGTCACCGCGCTGATGAGCGCCAGCTTCGCCACGCGCGCGCTGCCCTTGCGCGCGATGTAGCGCGTGACGTCGCCGCCGCCCATCGAGAAGCCCGCCAGGATCACGTTTTTCAGGTCGAGCTTTTCGATCAGCTCGGCGATGTCGTCGGCGAAGGTGTCGTAGTCATAGCCGGTCCAGGGCTGGCTGGAGCGGCCGAAACCGCGGCGGTCGAACGCGATGACGCGGTAGCCGCGCTCGGCGAAGAACAGCATCTGGGCGTCCCACATGTCGGCGCTCAGCGGCCAGCCGTGGCTGAAGACGATGGGCTGGCCGCTGCCCCAGTCCTTGTAATAGAGCTCGGTGCCGTCGCGAAGGGTCAGTGTGGTCATGGTTTTTCCTTGAGATGGACGAAAGGGTGAAAGGGAAAGAGAAAGAATCCGCGCCGCTCAGAGCGCCAGGAAGTGATGCACCTCGGGCTTGCCCGGGCCGATGTGAAAGCGCAGCGCCTCGGCCTGCAGGTCGGCGTCGGCGTGCGACACGCGGTGGTGCTGGCGCAGGTGCTCGGCCCACGACTCCACGAGGAACCACTCCATCACGCGCTCGGCGTCGGCCGTGTGCTCGTGCACGCCCCAGGCGTAGGCGCCGTCGCGGCGGCGCTCGAGCGACAGGCGCTTCATCGCATCGAGGAACGCCGGCCGGTCTTCCTTGCGGATGCGGTACTCGACCTGGATCATCACGGGCCCGCGGTCGTGCGCCACCGGCTCGGCCAGGAGCGGCTCGGGCCAGTGGTTCGAGGCCTGCAGGTCGGCCTCGCCGGCGGGCAGCCGCACGCGGTGGAACACCAGCCCCATCACCACCAGCCCCGCCGCGCCCGCCACCAGCGTGGCCGGCACGCCGATCTGCTGCGCCACCAGGCCCCAGCCCAGGCTGCCGGCGGCCATGGCGCCGTTGAACACCGTGAGGTACACGGCCAGCCCGCGCCCGCGCACCCAGTTCGGCAGGATCGACTGCGCCACCCCGTTGAGCGTGGTCAGCGCGATGATCCAGCCCAGCCCCAGCACGCCCAGCATCGGCACCGCCAGCCATTGCGGCGGCGCGAACACCAGGGCGCCCATCACCGCGGCCGTGAGCAGCGAGGCCAGCAGCAGCATGCCGTCGGCATCGAGCCGCGCACGCAGCCGCGGCATCACCAGCGCACCGCCGATGGCGCCTGCGCCCACGGCGCCCAGCAGGATGCCGTAGAAGCTCGCCGTGCCGCCGAGCATCTGGCGCGCCACCAGCGGCAGCAGTGCCCACACCGAGCTGGCGAACAGGAAGAACACCGCCGCGCGCAGCAGCACCACGTGCAGTTCCTTGCTGGCCCGCGTGTAGCGCAGGCCGGCGCGGAAGGCGCCGAAGAAGTTCTCGGACAGCCCGCTGTCCACTGCCGCCGGGCGCTTCCACCACAACAGCGCCGCGATCACGAACACGTAGCTCAGCACGTCCAGCCCGTAGGTGGCGGCCGCGCCGAAGCTCGCCAGGATCAGCCCGCCCGCCGCCGGCCCGATGGAGCGCGCGATGTTGATGCCCAGCGAGTTCAGCGCCACCGCGCCCTTGAGCTCGCTGCGCGGCACCAGCTCCGGCACGATCGATTGCCAGGTCGGCCCCATGAGCGCCGCGCCGATGCCGCCCACGAAGGTCAGCGCGATCAGGTACTCGACCGTGAGCGTGCCCGTGTGCGACAGCACCAGCAGCGTGCCGCTCACCGCGGCCAGCAGCACCTGCACGAAGATCAGGAAGCGCCGGCGGTCGAGGATGTCCGACAGCACCCCCGCCGGAATCGCCAGCAGGAAGATCGGCAGCGTCGCCGCCGTCTGGATCAGCGCCACCGCCGTCGGGCTGGCCGACAGGTCGGTCACCAGCCACGAGCTGGCCACGTCGCGCATGAAGCTGCCGATGTTGCCCAGCACCGTGGCGGCCCACAGCACGGCGAAGACCGGCTGGCGCAGCGGCGCGAACGCGCCGGCGGCTTTGGCTTGGGGCTCAGTCATCGTGGCGCTCCTTGAGGTCGAGCCAGGCAACCAGCACGAAGCCGCCGACCAGGCCCAGGTGTTCGAAGAAGGAGTTGGCCGCCATGAAGCGTTCCTGCCCCAGCGGCATCTCCCAGAAACGCAGCGCGACGAAGGTCGCCATGAGCGTGAAGCCGCCCAGCGCGAGCGCGCCGAGCCAGCGCCAGAAGCCGGTGAGGATGAGCGCCGCGGCGCCCAGCTCCAGCACGATCACCGCCACGGCCAGCGGGCCGGCCGGCGACAGGCCGAAGTGGTTCATCTCGGCGATGGCGGCGTTGAAGTCCAGCGCCTTGTTCAGGCCGCCCTGCAGGTAGGCCGCGCACAGCAGCAGCAAGGCGATCCAGCGCACGGCGGGCGACAGGGTCCAGTGCATGGCCTTCATCACACCGCCCAGCAGGCGCAACCCAGCGCGCCCCAGAAGCTCTTCAGGTCGGCGATGGGCAGCTTGCTGCTCCAGGCCGTCGCGTGGCTGTGGCCGTGCACGTTGCAGTCGTTGGCGCAGGCGCACGACATCGCGGCGTTGCGCATCACCTTCTGCAGCGGCGCGCCCTCGGCCGTGTCGGCCCAGCCGGCATAGCCGCCGAAGGTGCGCGCGGGCGACCAGTCGGGCATGGCGGGCGGCAGGCCGCCTTCGTCGTGCGCGGCGAACGGGCCGGCGCCGTAGACCACCTTGCCGCCCACCATCGTGAGCAGCGCCGTGGTGTCGGCAATCTCCGATTCCGGGCAGGCGAAGAAGTCGCGGTCGGGCACCACCAGGTCGGCCAGCTGGCCTTCCTGGATGCGGCCCTTCTTGCCCTCCTCGTTCGAGAACCAGGTGACGTTCTCGGTCCACATGCGCAGCGCGGCCTCGCGGTCCAGGCAGTTGCGCTGCGGGTACAGCTGCATGCCGCCCACCGTCTTGCCCGTGACCAGCCACGACAGCGACACCCACGGGTTGTACGAGGCCACGCGCGTCGCGTCGGTGCCGGCCGACACCTTCAGGCCGCGCTCCAGCATCTTCTTGACCGGCGGCGTGGCCTCGGCCGCGCCGGGGCCGTAGCGCTCGACGAAGTACTCGCCCTGGTAGGCCATGCGGTGCTGCACCGCCACGCCGCCGCCGAGCGCGGCGATGCGGTCCATCGACTTCTCGGAAATCGTCTCGGCATGGTCGAAGAACCAGTTCAGGCCGGCCAGCGGCGTGTCCTTGTTGACCTTCTCGAACACGTCGAGCGAGCGGCTGATGGTTTCGTCGTAGGTCGCGTGCATGCGCCACGGCCAGCGGTTCTGCGCCAGGATGCGCACCACGCCTTCGAGGTCGCCTTCCATCTCGGGCGCCATGTCGGGGCGCGGCTGGCGGAAGTCTTCGAAGTCGGCCGCCGAGAACACCAGCATCTCGCCCGCGCCGTTGTGGCGAAAGTAGTCGTCGCCCTGCTTGTACCTGGAGTTGGCGGTCCAGTTCAGGAAGTCGTCCTTCTCGGCCTTGGGCTTCTGCGTGAAGAGGTTGTAGGCCAGGCGGATCGTGAGCTGCCCGTCGTCGTGCAGCTTCTGGATCACTTCGTAGTCGTCGGGGTAGTTCTGGTTGCCGCCGCCCGCGTCGATGGCGCCGGTCACGCCCAGGCGGTTGAGTTCGCGCATGAAGTGGCGCGTGGAATTGAGCTGGTAGTCGAACGGCAGCTTCGGCCCCTTGGCCAGCGTGGCGTACAGGATGGCCGCGTTCGGCTTGGCCAGCAGCAGGCCCGTGGGGTTGCCGGCGCTGTCGCGCACGATCTCGCCGCCGGGCGGCGCGGGCGTGTCCTTGGTGTAGCCCACGGCGCGCAGCGCGGCGCCGTTGAGCAGCGCGCGGTCGTACAGGTGCAGGATGAACACCGGCGTGTCGGGCGCCACCGCGTTCAGCTCGGCCAGGGTCGGCAGGCGCTTCTCGACGAACTGGTGCTCGGTGAAGCCGCCCACCACGCGCACCCACTGCGGCGCGGGCGTGATCGCCACCTGGCGCTTGAGCATGCCCATGGCGTCGGCCAGGCTCTTCACGCCGTCCCAGCGCAGCTCCATGTTGTAGTTCAGGCCGCCGCGAATGATGTGCAGGTGGTTGTCGATCAGGCCCGGCAGCACGCGCTGGCCTTGCAGGTCGATCACGCGGGTCTGGCTGCCGGCCAGCGGCAGCACGTCTTCGGCGCGGCCCACGCGGGTGAAGCGGCCGTCCTTGATGGCCACCGCGTCGGCCGTGGGGTTGGCACGGTCCAGCGTGGTGAAGCGGCCGTTGCGCAGGATGAGGTCGGGGGTCTGGGTGGTGGCCATGGTGGATGCGGGTGCGAGGGTGGTGGCTGCAAAGGCGCCGAGGGCGCCCAGGAAGTGGCGGCGTTGCGGGTCGGGGGCGTTCATGCGTCGCTCCGCTCGGACGGGCGGCTGCCGCCGGCGGCGGTCTTCACCGCCCCGGGCTGCGCGCAGGTCGGCAGCTCGCCGAACACGTGCGGTTTGACCTGGTCATGCAGCCACGAGCTGGCGGCCGGCCGGTCGAACACCTGCCGCACCAGCGGCGGGATCTGCTCGCCGAGCAGGATGCCCAAGAGGCCCACCAGGGCGATCACCGGCGGCGCCGGCGAGCGCACCTGGAAGAGCGCGTAGATCACGCCGACCAGCAGGCCGAGCGCGAGGGAAACGACATAGGTCTTCATGGTCGGTCGGCCTTGCGGGTGCGCTGCGCTCAACCCTCGTGGGCGCCGAACATCGTCTTGGCGTACGTCACGCCCAGACCGTAGGCGCCGCCCACCTTCTTCGCAATACCGGTCGTCAACTCGTAGGTGTCGCCACGCGCCCAGTCGCGCTGCAGCTCCAGCAGGTACTGCAGCGAGGTCATCGGCTGCGCGCCGGCCTGCACCATGCGCTCCATCGCGCGGTTGTGCGCCTCGGTGGACACGTCGCCGCAGGCGTCGGCAATCACGTACACCTCGAAGCCCTGGTCCAGCGCCGACAGCGCCGGGCCCACGATGCACACGCTGGTCCACAGGCCGGCCAGCACGATGCGCGGCTTGCCGATGGCGTTCACGCGCTCGATCACGGCGGCGTCTTCCCAGGTGTTCATCGAGGTGCGGTCGAGCATCTTCTGGCCCGGGAAGGCGTCGGTGATCTCGCTGAACATCGGGCCCGAAAAACTCTTCTCGGCCACGGTCGTCAGGATGGTCGACACCTTGAAGCCGGCCGCCGCCTGCGCCACCAGCGCGGCGTTGTTGCGCAGGTTCACGGCGTCGATCGAGTGCGTGGCAAAGGCCATCTGCGACTGGAAGTCGATCATCACCAGCGTGTGGTCGGTGGGGGTGAGCAGCTTGGCGCCGGCGGTGGGGGTGGCTTGGACGGTCATGAAAGGCTCCTTCGGCAAAGTTGGGTGCGTGGATATTCGATTCGATTCACAATCGCTTTCGGAGGAAATCTCCTTAGCGTGGACTGAATCATCCGGTGCACGCAGGCCTCTATCGACGAAACTTTTCACCATCAATGATCGAAGTTTTCGATCATTCCTTTTTTGCTGCGAGGAACGCCCCGTGCTCAAGCTCACCCTGGAAGCCATCGAGGTCGTCGACGCCATCGCGCGCCACGGCTCCTTTGCCGCCGCCGCCGCGCGGCTGAACAAGGTGCCCTCCACCATCTCCTACGCCGTGGGCAAGCTCGAAGAGCAGCTGGGCATGCTGCTGTTCGAGCGCAACGGCCCGCGCGTGACCCTCACCGCCGCCGGCGAAGAAATGCTCAAGGAAGGCCGCTGGCTGCTCGGCGCCGCGAGCGACCTCGAATCGCGCATGCGGCAGATTGCCACCGGCTATGAATCAGAGCTGCGGCTGGTGCACGACTCGCTCATTCCCACGCAGGCCTTCATGGACGACATCCGCGCCTTCGAAGACCTGCGCTGCGGCACGCGGCTGCGCATCGGCTGCGAGGCGCTCACCGGCAGCTGGGAGGCGCTGCGCGAGGGCCGCGCCGACATCGTCGTGGCCGCGGGCGAAGGCCCGGCCGGCGGCGGCCACCAGACCGTGGCCGTGGGCAGCCTGGCGTTCGCCTTCTGCGTGGCGCCCACCCACCCGCTCACGCGGCTGAAGCGCCCCGTGCAGCGCGGCGACCTCATCGACTGCAACGCCATCGTGGTCGGCGACACCGCGCGCACCCTGTCGGACCGCACCGTGGGCCTCATGGCCGGCCAGCCGCGCATCACCGTGCCGTCGATGGCCGCCAAGGTCGCCTGCCAGGTCGCGGGGCTGGGCCACGGCTTTCTGCCGCGTGCCTGCATCGCCGACGAGCTGGCGCGCGGCACGCTGGTCGAACTGCCGACCGAGGAACCGCGCGCGCCCGAGGCCTTCTGGCTCGCGTGGAAGACCGGCGCGCAGGGCCAGGCGCTGCGCTGGTGGCGCGAGCGGCTGCACCGCACGCTCGTGCCCGCGCTGCTGCCGCGCTCGTTCCTCTGAGAGAGGACTGAAAAAAGAAGTTGCCGCTTAGCCGCCGGCGCGCAGCTTGTCGAGCGCCCGGTCGAGAAACGCCAGCCGGTCTTGTCCCCAGAAGCGCTCGCCGTTCAGGATGAACGTGGGCGCGCCGAACACGCCCGCTTCCACCGCGTCGGCGCTGTTGGCGCGGTACACGGCCAGCACCTCGGCCGACTGCTCCAGCGCCTGCAGCGCCGCGCCGTCGTAGCCGTTCTCGTCGGCGATGGCGATGCGCACCGCGGCCTGCGCCGTGTCGCGCTCCTCGGCCCACAGCGCGCGCAGCAAGGCGTGCGACAGCGGCTGCGCGTCCAGGCCCTGCAGCTGGGCGGCGATCACCATCCAGCCGGGGTACTTGTTCCAGTTCGGGTCGGTCGGCGCGCCCTTCGGGTAGTGCGCGGGCTCCAGGTTCATCGGCATGCCGAGGTAATCGCGCCAGCGCGACAGCTCCAGCGCGTGGTACGTGCGGCGCGGCTCCGGGCGCGTCTTCAGCGGAATGCCGCCGGTCTGCGGCACCACCGCCTGGAAGTCGTAGGGCTTGAGCGTGAGCTGCACATGGTGGCGGCGCACGATGTCTTGCAGTTGAGGGCCGCCGAGGTAGGCCCAGGGCGAGGAAAGGCTGTAGTAGCAGTCGAGGGCGATCATGCGGGGATTATCTTCAGCCCCCGCCCGGCGCGCCGCGCGCCACGGCCATACACCTCACAACGCACTGCCTCGCGAACGCGGTGAAACTACGCCCCTTGCGCGTTTGCATCGGCCGGGCCCTGCCCTTGCGATGCCACGCCGCCACTTTCCCGGGAGCCCTGATTTGCAGAAGAACACCCAAGCCAAGATTGCCCGCATTGCCCTGTCGGCCTCGGCCGCCGCCATCGGCAGCCTGGCCGCCTACTGGACCCTGCTCGCCACGCGCCAGGGCCACATTCTTTTCAACGCCCGCAAGCTGCCCGTGGTGCATCTGTCGGACGACTTCTCGACCTACTCGCACCCCGTGCCCGGCGGCATGGTGCGCGGCTACGTGTATCACCCGCAGGGCGAAGACGCGCTGCAGGACCTGTTCATCTACTTCGCCGGCCGCGGCGAAGACGTGCGCGCCACCGCGCAGATGCTGCACTGGCTGCCCGAGGGCTTCGGCTTTGCCGCCCTCAACTACCGGGGCGTGGCCGACTCGCAGGGCGCGCCGTCTGAAATTGCCTCCGTGGCCGACGCTGCCCAGTTCGCCAGCCACCTGCGCCGCGCCTTTCCGCAGGCGCGCCTGCACGTGGTGGGCCGCAGCCTGGGCACCGGCGTGGCCATCCAGCTCGTGGCGCGGCAGGAGTTTGCGAGCCTGCAGCTCATCACCCCCTACGACTCGCTGCTCGAAGTCGCCAAGAAGCGCTTTCCGCTCGTGCCGCTGTCGCTGTTGCTGCGCCACCGCTTCAACTCCATCGAGCACAGCAAGGAAGTCGCCGCCAAGACCCAGGTGCTGCTCGCCGCGAAGGACGACGTGGTGCCCCACGAACGCTCCGAAAAACTCATCGCCGCCTGGCCCACGCCCGTGAGCGTGCAGACCGTGTCGAACTCGGACCACCACAACATCACCGGGCTCGAAGAGACCTGGCTGATGCTGGTGGACTTTGCGTTGACGGCGGTGTTGCCGGAGACGAAGGCGGCGTAGGGGTTGCGGGCCGGTCGTGAGGCAGAGGCTTCACGCCGGCCGCTGTGGGCTACGCCGGCTTGAGCGAGGGGTGCGCTTGCAGCGCATCGCGTACGGCGCCGGCTGTTGCATTGACGGTGGCGATGCGGGTCATCAACGCTTCGTTGAGCAGGCGCAGCAAGGCGCTCAGTTCGGTGCGGGTGGGGGCGAGTTCTTCGCTGTCGTTCAGGGCGCTGGTGTCTACGAGCTTTTCTAGCGCGGTGTAGGCACGCATTACTGCGTTGAGGTTGTCGGCGTCGTCGCAGGCTTGCAGGGCGAGGTCGTCGAGCGTAGGTAGCGCGGGGTCGAGAGAAGAAGTGCCAGCGCGAGGTTGCGCGAACACGGGTGCGGATTCAGCCATGAGTGGCCTCCCAGAACTTCGATTTGCAACAACCGACGCACCCGCTTCCAAACGGTGGCGGCAGCTCGAACGGGTTGGAAGACCGGGAAGCTCTGACGAGAACCGGCAAGGCTCACGCCTTCCCGTTCGAGCCGCCAAAAACTGGAGGCGCAAACAGAAAAGCCGCAGACCATGTGCGGTGACTGCGGCTTTCGTCGCAGAACTTCGACGGGCTTCCAAACCCGGTCACGCTTTTTTTTGCGTGGACGTGAAAGTATATAGATGAGAGTGCTATCGCTGCTGTGAGGGGCGACTGACCAACACCAGAAGGCTCCTAGTTGCGGCTCGAGGACTTTTTCTCGAGCTTCGCCAACATATAGGCAGCAATGATCCCCACCATCTCGATTGCGGCTCTAGCTTCATGGTCCGCGATGGATGGCAACCAAGGGCGCCCATGACCAGTGCCTTGCTTATTTCGCAAACGATTCACGGCCAGCGCAGATCGAAACATCCCCCGCTCTAACAGTTTCGTCGGAAACTCTCATGGCTGCTCTGGAAGCTCTGGCACAGCCATATCGAGTGCAATAAATGCCATACCGAGCAGGCTTTGAAAGTTCAGGTTCGTTGGATAAACGCCGTTCAGCGTCGTAAGCGTATGAGCGGCTGTGGCTTCCAAAAGATCCTTCCCGGTACCAGACAGTAGCGCGGCATCCTCAGCGCCCTTGCGAGCACGTTCAGCATACCGAAGCAAAGCCGCCGAAAGTTCGCGCCCTACTAGCGAATCAAGAACTTTGGGTGCGAGCGAGCCGTCAGAGGCGAGAACGAACCCTTCTGAATCAAAAGCATCTCTTGCATTTTGAATAGCTTCTGCGCCGACATAATTTATCGATGAGGACCGAAATCCTCCGCAGGCCCGAATTTTCCCAAGAATACCAATCACAAATCGCGTACAGCGAGCTGGATCTCCGTCCAATGCGCCGTACAACACGGCACGAACCCTTTTCGCTTTGCCGATAACTTGGCCATGCTTCTTGGGATCGTATTCAGAAAGACTTGCCGCATTAACTTGAAACTCAATATCTGCGTGCGATGGCTCACGATAATTTCCATTATTATTGGAATCATCAACAAGCTGAGCAACTGAATGAATGATTGTATCAGTGACAAGAAAGGAACTCATGACCCATCGAACCTCTCAATCCAATTAGCCAAAAAATAAAATCCAGATCACAGACTTTTATATTTCCAAGAATTTTCCTTGACCTGACTTTTTAGCGCAATGGAAGCATCCGCCGGCCAAGCCGCCCGTAGAACTTGCTCATCATCGATTAGCAACTTCACCATTGCGGCGTCGGTATTTTTTCGAAAACTCGAATGATATACAACAGCCGTCTCCCAATGCAGCCCCTCAATGCTTTCACACTTCGCACTCACGTCAATCAACATCGGAGAACCTGCATTAACTTCATTCACAAATGCATCAACCGCGCCAATTCTCCCCAAAAATTCCAGCATAGCCACATCACCACTCAACAAGGGTATTTGAACCGAATTTCGGCCCAAGTCCAATGAAAACGAGCCACAAGAAAATCTCACATCAACCACAGTATTTAACGCCGACTCATTTGCAGCCTTCACCTGCAAACTGACTACAAGGCGAACACTTCGGGGCTGAGTGTAACTTGGCTCATCAAAGGAAATTTCTTTGACTGTGTCGATCGTGCAAACCACGAGGGGTTTTCGGCTGCTCTTTCGAGCGGAAAAGTCCGCGTACAAAGTTGCCGCAACTGCAAACAAAGCAAGTCCCGAAAAGAGCGATGAGATGACTCCATATGTATCACCTGCTTGCCCTAACAACGCGGCAGTTGCCTTGCATGATTCAGCGTTTTCTCCCACGCATAGTTCACCCCCGTTATAAACAACAGCCGGATAGAAAATAATCCAAGGAACAAGCAACCAGAGAATGACAGGCACTACACAGGCAGCGGCAATATAACGCTTCTTCATTATTTCGACCCCTTAAGCAAACAATTGCCACGTAATTGTTGCGTCGCGTGCATATTCTGGCATTTCGAGACCTTGCGATTTGGAAGCTTGCTCAGCATAAGGAAGATCGAAGATCTTCATCCCCTTTTTTATCTTTTTTGCAGATGCCTCGGAGAAAACGATCGCGCGACCGATAGGGCCATCGCTCGTGAGTTTTTTCACCTCTCCATTCAAGTCAATCCATCGAATTGCCACCTGATCACTCGACGAAATTTTTTCTCCAGTGAGCGCATCAACAGCCCCTCTAGCCACAAATAATCCAAGCAACCCCTTTGTAAGCAATCCGTTTGCTCGTGCAGGCTTGTCCAAGAAATTAAGCAGATCGCTGCCCTCTCCAATTTCATCTTGAGCAACATCAAGGGCCATTCCCGAATCAAATTCAGCGACAATTTTTGTATTTGCGGCCTGCGCGAACACCTGTCGACGAAGTCGATCTTTCCACCAAGATTCGGTTTGCCCTGGCACCTGATACAGCAAGCATCCAGCAACACCAAGAATCATTGACCAACTCGGGACCAATTCACTTGTTGCAATTCCAAATTTCTTGCATTCATCTAACGCCGCGGCATAAAGATCTACGGCATCGCTCCAATATCGAACAAGCAGCGTCGGATCGAGTGCCAACAGATCGCCTTGCCGCACTCCTTTTGAATATTGACGCCCTTCATTCTTTCTAATCAATAAGGAAATTAGCTTCAATATCTCCAGTTCATTAGGATCAAATCGAAGGAGATTTTCGTGTCGATCTTTTGCCTGCTCCCAAGCCTCTCTCAAGTTAAATTGGGTCGGATATAGCTTCGCAACCAAAAGATCAAATGCTGTGAGCGCGACACCCGTTCGATTAATCGTCTCAAATATTCTCGCAAGCGCCTCAAGCTCGATTCCGCGCTCTAACTCGATTGCCATTATTTGATAGACCTTCGACTGCAAGCCTGAAAGATGATTTTCACGAGCTTGAATGAAATCATCCTTGAGCTGCTCCGATCTTATTTCAGCCAGCCAAGAGAAAAATGCCGGCTGATCCCATATATCCTTTATTAAGGCCACGCCAGCACGGGCACGGGCTTCCAAGTTTGGATATTTTCGATCGAATATGGATCGCGATGCCCACTTGATCGGATCGACTCCGTTTTCAAGCAAATCTCGAAAATCAACGTAATAGCAGTATTTTGAGACGTTGGCGATCGCGTGATACATGGCAGTCACACGCTGCTGTCCATCTAGAACGTAGAGTTCAAGCTCCGTACCGCTAGTGGCTGGCGCGTTATCAATGGCCCGAAATGCAAATGGTTGAGGCCCACTCAACAAAAGTAATGATCCAATTGGCCATTCTCTTGCCACACTATCGAGTAAATCCACTACCTGACTCGGACTCCAGACAAAGTCACGTTGAAAATCGGGTAACGCTAGTCTTCCTGACCTTATGCGCTGAACCACATAGTCAATCGGGTGACGAACCTGTTGGAAATTCATTGGCCTCCTCCATTTATCATGTGACGGATGGTAACTCGGGGAGCCTTGGTTACAACGTACCTCGATATCTGGAATCTAGGTCGAGCATTGATTCGAGTTGTCTCAGCAGGGGAAACCCGCAGTCCTTCTGCGGCAGTCGATTTCCCTATGTGCCGCACCTCCCGAATTGAGAAGTAACTCCCGTCGTTTTTGGTCGGAAAGATAGTTGATTTCAAAGCAACTATCTTATGTAGGCAACCCTATTTATCTGCAAAGATAACCGCAAGACACTCCTCCTCATCCCAGAAGGAGTGCTCTCATGCCAATCGCCTTACTCGCGCTGACCCTCAGCGCCTTCGCCATCGGAACGACCGAGTTCGTCATCGTTGGCCTCATTCCCACCGTCGCTGCCGACCTCGGCATCGGCCTTCCCTCGGCCGGCCTCTTGGTCAGCCTCTATGCGCTGGGCGTTGCCATTGGCGCGCCGGTGCTCACGGCCCTCACGGGCAAGCTGCCGCGCAAGGCGCTGCTGCTCGGGCTGATGGCGCTGTTCACGGTCGGCAACCTGCTGGCGTGGCAGGCGCCCAGCTATGAATCGCTGATTGCCGCCCGCGTGCTCACGGGGCTGGCGCACGGGGTGTTCTTCTCGATCGGCTCGACGATTGCCACCGGCCTGGTGCCGAAGGAAAAGGCGGCGAGCGCCATCGCGATCATGTTCACGGGCCTCACGGTGGCGCTGGTCACGGGCGTGCCGCTGGGCACGTTCATCGGGCAGCACTTCGGCTGGCGCGAGACTTTCCTGGCGGTGTCGGCGCTGGGCGTGGTCGCCTTCATCGGCAGCTGGATCTTCGTGCCGGGCAACATCCGCCACACGCCGCCGGCCTCGCTGGCGCAACAAGCGAAGGTGCTGGCCGAGCCGCGCCTGCTGCTGGTGTATGCCAAGACGGCCATCGGCTACGGCGGCTCGTTCATTCCGTTCACGTTCCTGGCGCCGATCCTCACCGACGTGTCGGGCTTCAGCGCCGGCGCGGTGGGCTGGGTGATGCTGGTGTACGGCATCTCGGTGGCGGTGGGCAACATCTGGGGCGGCAAGCTGGCCGACCGCCTGGGCCCGATTCCGGCGCTGAAGATCATCTTTGCGCTGCTGGCGGCCGTGCTGTTGGTCTTCAACTTCGCAGCGCCGCACAAGTGGCTGGCGCTGGTGGCGGTGCTGATGTGGGGCGCGGTGGCGTTCGGCAACGTGCCGGGGCTGCAGGTGTACGTGGTGAAGCAGGCCGAACGCTTCACGCCGCAGGCGGTGGACGTGGCCTCGGGCCTGAACATCGCGGCCTTCAACCTGGGCATTGCCGGCGCGGCCTGGGCCGGCGGCCTGATCGTGACGCACCTCGGGCTGATGCACACGCCCTGGATCGGCGCACTCGTCGTGCTGGTGTCGCTGGCCCTCACGCAGTGGAGCGGCTCGCTCGACCGCCGTGCCGGCATTCCGGTGCGCGCCTCGGGGCCGGTGCCGGTCGGGCACTGAGCTTTCCTCTTCTCTTCTTTTTCTTTCTTTCTTTGAACACAAGGAACACACACGCCATGACCACGAACAACCACACCCCCATTCCCGCCTTCGGCCTTGGCACCTTCCGCCTGCAGGGCCAGGTGGTGATCGACTCGGTGAAGAACGGCCTCGACCTGGGCTACCGCACGATCGACACGGCGCAGATCTACGGCAACGAAGCCGAGGTGGGCCAGGCGATTGCCGAAAGCGGCGTGGCCCGCAGCGAGCTCTTCATCACCACCAAGATCTGGACCGACCACTACGCGAAAGGCAAGCTGGTGCCCAGCCTGAAAGACAGCCTCGCCAAGCTGCGCACAGACCATGTGGACCTGACGCTGATCCACTGGCCCTCGCCCGGCAACGCGGTGCCGGTGGCGGAGTTCATGGGCGCGCTGGCCGAGGCCAAGGCGCTGGGGCTCACGAAGCAGATCGGCGTATCGAACTTCAACATCGCGCTGATGCAGGAAGCCATCGCCGCCGTGGGCGCGCCGGCCATCGCCACGAACCAGATCGAGCTGCACCCCTACCTGCAGAACCGCAAGGTGGCGGCCTTCGCGCAGAGCCAGGGCATCCGCATCACCTCGTACATGACGCTGGCCTACGGCAAGGTGCTGAACGACCCGGTGATCGGCGCGATTGCCACGGCGCACGGCGCCACGCCCGCGCAAGTGGTGCTGGCCTGGGCGATGCAACTGGGCTACGCGGTGATTCCGTCGTCGACGAAGCGCGCGAACCTCGAAAGCAACCTGAAGGCGCAGCAACTCACGCTGACCGAGGCCGAGATGGCGCAGATCGCCGCGCTCGACCGCGGCGAGCGGCTGACCGATCCGCAAGGGCTGTCGCCGGCGTGGGATTGAGGCGCTGGCGCGGGGCGTAGCGCCGCGCGGCAGAATGCAGTGACCCCTCGGGGCGCCTCCACCGGCGCCCTTTTCTTCTGCTTCTTTTCGCTTGCCAGCCATGACCGACCTCCACACCCGCATCTCCGACAGCTTCAACGCACAGGGCCTGATGGCCACGCTCGGCGCGCGGCTGGTGCATGTGGGCGACGGCGAGGTGCACATCGAGATGCCGTTTTCAAAAGCGCTGTCGCAGCAGCGCGGCTATGTGCATGCGGGCGCGGTGACGAGCATCGTCGACAGCGCCTGCGGCTACGCGGGGCTCACGAAGGCGCCGCAGGGCTGCGACGTGGTGACGGCGGAGTTCAAGATCAACTTCATGCGGCCCGCGCTGGGCGAACGCTTCCTGGCCGTCGGCCGGGTGCAAAGCTCGGGCAAGCTGCTCGCGGTGTGCACGGGCGAAGTGCGTGCCTTCGCGAAGGCGGGCGACACGGACTACAAGGTGGTGGCGATGATGCAGGCGACCATCGTGAACGTGCCGCAGTGAACGAACGACACGTCGCTTCGCGCGGCTAGCAGCGCGGCGTGGTGGCTTCGCTCTGTTCTTGTTGTTGCTGCTGCTTCTGCTGCTCGGCGATCACCGCGCGGCACAGGGCCTGCAGCTCGGCCGCGACGATGTCGGGCGCCTTGCGCAGCTCGGCAATGTCGCGCTCGCCGACGCAGTGGCCTTCGAGGCGCACGTAGATGCGAGTGAAGTTGCCGCCGAGCGCGCGTGCAATGTCGCGCAGGCAATCGGCGACGCTGGCAAAGCCGGTGTGGCTGTACGAGCTGGGCGGGATCACGCCCTTGGAGCGCGGCGCGCGCACGGAATACAGGTACGACGCGCCTTCAGACCGCAGCTCCACCACGGGCTGCAGACCGCGCTGAACGTCGCCGTTGCCTTGCTTTCCTTGCATGGGGCGGAGTGTAAATCTGGCGAAGGCAGAATCTGCCGACCAGGCCGAAGGCCGCTTCGCGAGGGGTGGCTCTTCTTCATTCTTGTCACGGCGACGCGCTCACATTGCAGCCGTCATTCACACTTTGATCCATGGCCAATCGCTCCTACCTCTACAGCCTCACCAACCGGCCCACGGCGTACACGGACCGGCCCGAAACCATCTCGGGCCTGTCCGAATGGAACTACGACATTCCGTTCATGTACCGGCTGCTGATGTCGGGCGATCCGCAGCTGTGCGCGTCGCTGATCTCCGACGGACTCGACAGCGACGAGGGGGATGAGAAGGTCAGGCTGTACGCGATCAGCGGCCGCTTCGAGCCGGGCTTTGCGCGGGTGAAGCGGCTCATCGACATCATGCGGTACCTGGCGGCGCAGGCGCCGGTGCCTGCGCCCGCAGTAGCGCCCGTCGTGGCCGCGCCGAAGGCCACGTCGTTCGTCGACCGGCTCAAGGGCTGGTTCTCGCCATCCGCCGCACCGAAGGCACCGCCTGCGACTGCCGCGCGCGCGGCGGCCACACCCGCGACGGGCTCGACGCAGCTGCCGGGCTGGCTGGACGAGACCCTGGCTTTTCTCGAAGCCCACCGCAACGAGCACCTGCTGCTGGAGACGGTCGAGCTCGACACCATGACCGAATCGGAAGAGGCCCCGCTGCGGGCCTGTGTCGAGAAGGAGCTCGCGCGCTGCCAGCAGGCCGGTGCCGCGCTCGATGCGCTGCCGCAAGACATCGCGGCAGCGGCGCAGGTGCTGCGCGAAGCCGGTGCGAAAAAGCAGGCGGCCCCGCTCGATGCGTTCTTCGGGCTGCGCTTCGACGACGACTGCGACAGCACGCGCAGCCGCGCCACGGAATATCCGCTGGGGCTGCAGTGGTACGACGTGCTGTATTTCGGCCTGCTCAACCGCGCCGAGTTCGAAGCCGCAACGCGCGGCGACGCTGCGGCCGCGTAGCGCTTGCTTCAGTCGCCGCGTCGCGGCTCGGCCCACGCCGACAGGATGCGCACGGCTTCGGCGTCCATCTTCTGTTCGGCCGGCTGCGCACGCGCGGCCAGCGGTGCGCCGGCTTCGGTGCGCAGCACGTCGACGTCGATGGGGTGACGCGCCGCCACGGTCACGCCTTTGAATGCGTCGCCCGACTGCGCGAGCGTGGCCGCGTAGTACAGCTGGCCGATGCCCGCGATGTGCATGGCCGCCACGCACATGGCGCAGGGCTCGCACGAGGTGTAGAGCTCGCAGCCCGACAGGTCGACGGTGCCCAACCGGCGGCAGGCATCGCGAATGGCCTCGACCTCGCCGTGCGAGGTCGGGTCGTGGTGCGCGACGGAATGGTTGAAGCCCTCGCCCACCACCTCGCCGTTCTTGACGACGACGGCGCCGAAGGGCTCGGTGCCGGGTTCCTGGAGCGCCCGGGCCGAGAGGGCCAGGGCGCGCTGCATGAAGTGTTCGTTGTACATGGGTCTGATCTCCTTGGGTCTCAGGCCTTGCGGGCATGCTCGATGGGGGACGGCGCGGATGCAGTCTGCGCGTCGAACAGGCCGGCGGTGGCGCTGGCGTAGCGGCGCGGGTCGAAGCGCAGCACGGCGGGCAGCAGCAGCACGGTGACGGCGGCCAGGTAGGCCCAGGCCATGGTGAAGCCGCCGGTCTGCTCGCGCACCCAGCCGGTGACGAAGGGCGCGAGCGCCGCGATCATGAAGCCCACGCCCTGCATGAAGCCCGCGAGCGCGCCGGCCTGCGCGGGGTCGGGCCGGTGGTCGAGCGCGAGCACCATGCACAGCGAGAACGCACCGCCCAGGCCGGCGCCGAGCACGACGGCGATGACGGCCGCCGGCACGGGCAGCGCAAGCCCGAGCGCCGCAAAGCCCGCGAGCTGCGCCAGCAGCGCGCCGACCAGCCAGCGCCGCAGGTCGCGCTGGCCGCCGCGCCGCGCGAGCGCCGGCAGCGTGAGCGCGCCGACGACCTGCGCCAGCGTCATGAGCGCGAGCACGGCGCCGCCCTGCTGCGCCGTCCAGCCGCGCTCGGCATGGAAGTAATGCGGCAGCCACGCGACGAGGCTGGTGTAGCCGCCGTTGATGAGGCCGAAGCACAGCGCCAGCAGCCACGCGCGGCGGTGGCCGAAGCAGCGCAGCCAGGCGCGGTCGAGCGACGGATCGGCGGCGCGCACGGATGACGACGCAGACGGCAGCTGCCGCGCGCCGCGCAGCCACGCCGCCAGCGCCACCACCGCGAGCACCGCCCACATGGCAAGGCCGGCGTGCCAGTCGAGTTGCGCATCGCCGCCCACGGCGCGCGCGAGCCACGGGCTGGCCATGGCGCCGAGCCCGCCGCCGCCCATGATGGCGGCCGAGTAGAGCCCGGTCATGAGGCCGAGCCGCGCGGGGTAGGCCTGTTTGACCACGCCGGGCATGAGCGCCTGCACCAGCCCCACGCCCGCGCCCGCGAGCGCGGCGCTCCACAGCAGCGCCGTGGCGCCGCCCGCCACGTAGCGGCCGGCGCAGGCCAGCGCGATGGCGCCGAGCCCGAGCGCGATGCCGCCGCGCGCGCCCAGGCGCTGGCCCACGGCCGCGCCCGACAGCGACACCGCGCCCATCGCGAACATCGGCAGCACGGTGAGCAATGCGACGGCATGAAAGCCGATGCCGGTCGCGGCGCGGATCGGTTCGAGCAAGGGGCTGCTCGACGTGAGAAAGGCGCGCAGGTTGAGCGCCACCAGCACGACCACGCAGGCGAAGAAGACCGGGCCCGCGCCGGTGCGCGGGGGGGGCGATACGGCGGATGCGGTGCGGCTCACGCGGGCACGGCGCCGGGCACGAGCGTGCCGTGGCGCGCGACCACGCGGCCGCCCGACACCACGAGCTTGCGCACGGGGCGGCTCACCACGGCCTGCGCGGGCGTTTGCGCGTCGACCAGCACGAGGTCGGCGCGGCAGCCCACGTCGAGCCCGTAGGCTGCAAAGCCGCAGCCACGCGCGCCGGAATGGGTGACGGTGTCGAGCGCCACTTCGAGCTCGTCGTCGCGGCGCAGGTTGTAACGCAGGCCGATGAGCATGGCGCGCTCGAGCATGTCGGGGTTGCCGTAGGGCGACCAGGTGTCGCGGATGCCGTCGTTGCCGCCCAGCACGGTGACGCCGGCCGCGCGGCACGCCATGAGCGGCGGCACGTTGCGCGAGGCCGGCGCGCTGGTGATGAGCACCACGCCGAGCTTCGCCATGCGCGCGAGCAGCACGTCGCGCTCGCGTTCGCTCACGTCGCCCAGGCAGAAGCCGTGGCTGATGGCCACCTGGCCCTGCATGCCGAGCGCCTCGGTGCGCTGCAGGATCAGCTCGAGCGAGAAGGCGCCCATGGCGCCGGGCTCGTGCAGGTGGATGTCGACGGGGCGCTGGTGCTTGTGGGCGATGCCGAAGAGCACGTCGAGCGACTTCACGGGGTCGCCGTCGATGGCGCAGGGATCGAGGCCGCCGAGCACGTCGGCGCCCAGGGCCAGCGACTGGTCGAGCAGTTCGGCCGTGCCGGCGCGCCCGAGCAGGCCCGACTGCGGAAAGGCGACGACCTGGATCTGCTGCACCTCGCGCAGCGTCTCGCGCGTGCGCAGCGTGCCTTCGAGGTGGCGCAGGCCGGCCTGGGTGTCGACGTCGACGTGCGTGCGCAGGCGCGTGGTGCCGAGCGCGAGAAAGGCCTTGGCCAGCACGAGCGACTGGGCGGCGGCATCGTGCCCGCTGGCGTGGCGGAAGGCGCGCTCGTTCTCGATCTTGTCGGTGAGGTTCGTGCCGACCTCGTTGCGGTACCAGTCCATGCCCCACATCGTCTTGTCGAGGTGGGTGTGGCCTTCGACGAGGCCGGGCAGCAGCAAGGCGCCCTCGCCGTCTTCAATGGTGGCGCCGGCCGGTGCGGCCAGCGCCGCGCCGATCTCGGCAATGCGGCCGTCGTGCACGCGCACGTCGACAGGAGACGCACCCAGGGGGCGCACGTTGCGGATCAATAGCTGGGTCATTCGGTTTCGTTCGTGGGTCAGAGGCAAGAGAAGACCGGTCAGGCGGGTTGCGCCGCCACGGTGCGCGGCAGCATGCGCGGCGTGCACAGCGCCACCGCCACGAAGACCAGCGCATTGACCGCCAGCGCCACCAGCCCGGTGTTGAGCGACTTGAAGACCACGGGCGCCGCCGGGAACAGCGTGCCGAGGTTCGCGCCGGTGGTCATCGTGAAGGCCAGCACCGCACCGCCCGCGAGGATGCCCGCAAAGGCCGCGTGCTTGCTGCCGAAGGGTTTCTTCATCAGGCTGAACAGCAGCGAGGGCAGCAGCTGCGTGAGCAGGCTCGACGCGAAGATGGCCACGGCCACGATGGTGGTGCCGCCGCGCAGCACGAAGTACACGGCCACCAGCGCGAACACGGGCAGCACGCCGCGCGCCACGCGCGAGACCTGCTTGTCGGTGGCATGGGGCGCGAAGCCTTCCTTGTAGACGTTCTTGCCGATCACGGTGGACGCGGTGAGCAGGATCATCGAGCCCGGCACCAGCGCGGTGAGCACGCCCGTGCCGCCGATCACGCCCACGAACCACGGGTCGAAGGTGTGCTTCACGAGGCCGAACAGGGCCAGGTCGACCTCGGAGCCCTTGAGCCCCGGCACCTGCAGGATGGCCGCGAAACCCACCAGGAACAGGAAGGCGATGACCACCTAGTACAGCGGCATCAGGATGGTGTTGCGGCGCACCGCGCTTGCGCTGCGGGCGGCATACACCGAGGTCAGGTTGAACGGGTACAGGTAGTAGCCCAGCGCCGTGAGCAGGATGGTCGAGTTGTACCAGGTGAGGTTCAGGCCCTCTTTCGGAAACTCGAAGAAGCTGGGGTTGGCCGCATGGATGGCGCTGAACATCGGCGTGACGCCGCCGTAGTAATGCCAGGGCAGGTACACGCCCAGGAACACGGCGAGCACGAGGATCAGGATGTCCTTCACGATGGCGATGCTGGCCGAGCCGTGGATGCCCGAGAACAGGATGTAGCTGACCATCACGACGGTGCCGATCCAGATCGCCACCTGCGGCGCGATGGAGCCGTACGAGGCCTCCGACACGATGATGCCCAGCCCGCGCAGCTGGATGGTGAGCAGCGCCACCATGCCCATGAGCGCGACCACCGACACCAGCACACCCAGCGGGCGGCTGTCGTACTTGTGGGCGAAGAAGTCGGAGAACGACACCAGCTTGTGCGCGGTGGCGTAGCGCCAGATGGCCGGCAGCATCCAGAAGGCCATGAGGTAGGCCAGGCCGCCGTAGGCCAGGATGTAGAAGGCCGGCGAGCCCTTGCTGTACGACCAGCCGCTGGCGCCCAGGAAGGTGAAGGTCGAGAACGACTCGCCCGCCATGAGCAGGAACACCATGATCGTGCCCAGCCCGCGCCCGCCCAGCGCCCATTGCTCCAGGCTCATGGTGCGCCCGCGCCGCGCGAGCACGGCCAGGCCGAGGGCGCCGGCCACGAAGAGCGCGATCACGCCGAGTGCGGCGTTCATCGCGCGTCTCCTGCGGCCTGGGCAGCCTGCGCGTCTTGCGCGTCGAGGTCGCCTTCGGCGCGGTCGATCACCACCATGATGAGCGAGGTCAGCACCAGCCAGCTCACGTTCCAGACCATCAGGAAGGGCATGCCGAGCACGAAGGTGGGCGCGACGGACGACAGCCATCCCCCGCTGAAGAAGGCGGCGACCGGCAGCAGGGCCAGCCATTTGGCGAGTTTCATGGGATGTCTCTGTGTGTTCGGGTGGTTGGAAATTCGATCTTCTTTTGGTTAACCATTTTAAATATTTTGGTTAACCAAACGGCGCGAATGGTACGGAGACGGGCGGGCCGCGTCAATCCGGGGGCTTTCCCGGAGGTGGCGGGGTGCAGGCAATAATCCGCAGGCCCATGCCTGCCGCCACCCGCCGATCCGCCGCGCCCGCCCCTTCGACCGAACCCATCGAGTCCGCCGACGACGCGAACGTGGACGAGCGCGTCTACGCCGCCGTGTCCAAGGCGCTGCTCAGCGGCAAGCTGCGCCCCGGCACGCCGCTGCGCGAGCGCGCGCTGGCCGAGGCGCTGGGCTGCACGCGCGGCGCGGTGCGCAAGGTGCTGGCGCGGCTGGGCTCCGAGAAGCGGTTGGTGCTGGAGCACAACCGCGGCGCCTTCGTGCCCAACCCGTCGATCGACGACATGCGCGGCATCTACCGCGCGCGCCGCATCGTGGAGGCCGGGCTGGTCGCCACGCTGTTCGGCCGGCTGGCGCGCGAGCAGGTGGCCGCGCTGCGCAAGCACGTGCAGGCGGAGCAGAAGGCGTTCAAGGAAGGCCGGCGCGAGGACGCGATCCGCCTGGCCGGCGACTTCCACCTGCTGCTGGCGCAGATGGCGGGCAGCGACGAGCTGCTGTCGTACATCCGGCGGCTGATCTCGAACACCGAGCTGTACAAGGCGCTGTACGACTCGGCCGAGGCCGCGAGCTGCGCGCCGCGCGAGCACGAACAGATCATCGAAGCGCTCATGGGCGACTCGCTCGACGCCGCGCTGGCCGTGGCGCTGGAGCACCTGGACGAGCTGGAGCAGCGCGTGATCGCGGGGGCGGCGGCGGAGCAGGAAGTCGACCTGGCGGCGCTGCTGAACGGCGCTGCGCCGGCGCGAAGCCACGGGCACGATCACTGAGGCTTTCGCGCCCGCGTTTCGCCCACACTTCGTCCACGAGCGAAGTGTCGAGGGGCCGGTCTCGCGAAGATCGGCGCACCATGCCAACGACCCCGCTCGCCGCCTCAGTCCGACCCCACGCCCCTGCCTTCGAATGGGCGCTGCTCGCGGTGCTTGCCACCTGCTGGGGCGCCTCGTACACCTTCATCAAGATCGGCGTGGCGACGATCCCGCCGGTCACGCTGATCGCGGCGCGCACCCTGATCGCCGGGTTGCTGCTGCTCGCGGTGCTGCGCCTGCGCGGCGTGCGCTTGCCCAAAGACGGCGCGACATGGCGGCGCTTCGCGCTGCAGGCTGGCCTGAACAGCGTGCTGCCGTTCACGCTGATCGCGTGGGCCGAACGCAGCGTGGATGCGGGGCTGGCGACCATCCTCAACTCGACCTCGCCGATCTTCATCTTCCTGCTGGGCTGGGGCC
>NZ_JBWKXQ010000042.1:0-55778 GCF_059423125.1 Variovorax sp. GW531-E2
CCACCGACCCGCCCGCCGCCTCCAGGCTGGCCCACAGCGACAGGCACAGCAGCGCTGTCCCCCCAAGCTGCAGCCATCGGCGCCAGGCGCCCGGCGTGCTGCCGCGGCCGAAGACGTCTTCGCTGTGACGGTCCATCGCGAGGCTCAGCGCGCAGAAGCCGGCCAGCGAAGCGGCGAACACCAAACCGAGCAGCGGCATCACGACCCCTGGCCCGAGGCAGCAAGTTCCGTTGGCGGCGGCGGCTTGACGGCTTTCTTGGGCGCCGCCAAGGCCTTGCGGCGCTTGCGCTCCACCAGCCAGGTCGCACCCGCGAGTCCGAGGCCGAGCGCAATCGCCACGAGGTCGAAGCCCGCCACCGAACTCGGCCCGGTGCGCAGGCTCACGGTGAGCGGCGCGGGGCCGGTGAAGGCATTGAGCACCGGCAGCAATGCGAACAGCAGCGCGCCGAGCGCAAGCTGCGCCTGCCACATGCGCAGGGTCGGTCGCAGCAGGCCCAGCACGGCGGTGGCGCCCCAGACGATGAAGAACCAGCGGATCTCGGCCTCGTTGCGGCCGGCCACGTCGACCGGCAGCAGGCGGTTGGCCCAGAAGAAGGCAGCCATCGCCACGGGCAGGCCGGCGATCGCGCCGAGGTTCAGCCCGTCGACGAGCCGCAGGCCGACGCCGATGCGCCCGCCCTGCTTGAGGGTCTTGGCGTATTTCTGGCGCTCCTTCACGGCCCACAGCAAGAGGCCCGTCGCCACCATCAGGCAGCCCGCCAGGCCAGAGACGAAGAACAGCGCGCGCAGCAGCGGATCGGCAAAGCGGCCGATGTGCAGGCCGTAGAGCACGCCGCGCGTCTCGGCCGCGGCCTTGGGCACGTCGCCGAAGCTGCCGATGAGCGCGCCGGTCGTGCCGTTGAACTGCATGCTGGGCTGGTCGTACGACAGGTGACGGCCTTCGGCCCGCGTGAGCGAGACCACGGCGTTGGCGTCGTTGGGCTGGTGCACCACGATGCGGCCCACGGGCGCGCCGTCCCAGTGGGCCGTGGCCTGCGCCACCATGGGCGCGAGGGGCGCCAGCGCGGCCTTCGTGCCCGAGGCCTTGATCTGCGTGCGCACGCCGCCCGGGAAGGCCTCGGCGAAGAAGGTGTCGTTGCCGCCGTGCGCCTTGTAAGCCACCTGCGGGCCCCACGGCATGTACATGAACATCAGCGTGACCAGCCCGGTGTAGGTGATCATGGCGTGGTACGGCAGCGCGAGCACGGCGGTGACGTTGTGCGCGTCGAGCCACGAGCGCTGGCCCTTCTTCGGGCGGAAGGTGAAGAAGTCCTTGAAGATGCGCTTGTGCGTGACGATGCCGCTGACGATGGCCACCAGCATGAACATCGCGCAGAAGCCGACGATCCAGCGCGCCCAGAGCGCGGGCATGTAGTGCAGGTCGAAATGCAGGCGGTAGAAGAACTCGCCGCCGCGCGTCTCGCGCGGCGCGGTGATCGCCTGGCCCGTGGCCGGGTCGAGCATGGCGCGGTCGAAGCTGCGGCGCCGGTCCACGGGCGGCGAACCGGGCGGCGGCGGCGGCTTGGCCCACAGCAGGCTCACGCCGGGCTCGCGCTCGGTGGGCAGGGTGATGAACCAGCGCGTGGCATCGGGCGCGTGGCGCTGCATGAAACCCAGCGCGTTGTCGGCGGCCACCGGCTGCGGCACCGTGCCAGGCGTCACGGCATGCAGCTCCGGCTTCATCCAGAAGGTGATCTCGTCCTTGAAGTACGAGGCCGTGCCGGCCGCGAACACCATGAAGAGCACCCAGCCGACCAGCAGGCCCGACCAGGTGTGCAGCCAGGCCATCGACTGACGGAATCCTTCCTTCATGCGGCACCTCCGCCGCCCTGGGTCCACAGCAGCAACAGCAGGCCCTGCAGCGCCGCCGCGATGGCGAGGCCGGTCCAGGCGCGCCACGCCGAGCGCGCGGCGAAGACCCACATCACGGCCACGGCGTAGACGAGGAAGGAGGCCAGCGTGCCGGTCAGCGCGGCTTCGCTGCGCGCCATGCCGAAGAGGACGGGCAGGCCCAGCGCGAGCACGGCGGCCGACAGCGCGGCGACGCCGTAGCCGCCCGCGATGGCGGCGACGGCCCGCGACGCGACGCCCATCCGGTAGCGGAGGCCGGCGCTCACGACGGGCGCCGGACGACGTGCGAGGTCGTTCGGAAATTCATGGGACAGAGGGAGAGAGGAAACCTGGAGAATGAGAATCATACTCATCTTCTCGGTTTTTCTCGCCCCCGCCCATCCCGCGAGCGGGGCATTGAAAGGCGGGCGGCGCCTTACTTCGCCTGCAGCAACGCGCCGGCTTCGAGCAGCACCAGCTCGTTGTCGTCGGCCTTGTTCGGCTCGCGGCTGGTGGAGAAGGGCAGGTTGTTGTCGTTGCCGACCACGATGTGCGTGGCGTCGACCACGTCGACGTTCTCGATGGTGAAGAACGGGAACTTGAGCACGCCGTCGTTCAGCGGCTTGCGCGCGAGCTTGTTCGGGTCGGCGATGTTCAGCAGGTCGATGTAGCCGATCTTGCGCACCGCGCCGCCCACGTTCGCATCGCTCAGCTCGACCTTGTAGACGCGCTTGAACTTCGCGATGTCGTGGAAGCAGTCGGTGCGCTTCTGGCCTTCGGGGCAGGCCTTGTCGCTCGTGCCTTCGCCGTTGTCGCGCTCGATGATGAGGCCGGTGGTGCCGTCGATCATGTTGAAGTCGCCGATGGCGTGGCCGTTGGCTTCGAGCACGTATTTCCAATGGCGGCCCGTCCACTTCTCGGTCGCGACGTCGAACTCCAGCACGCGCAGCGCTTCCTTGCCGTCGACCTTCTCGTAGTCCTTGGCCTCGGCGTTCCACACCGGGCCTTCGAGCAGCGCATAGAGCTTGCTGCCGTCCTTCGACGAGGCCATGCCTTCGAAGCCCTTCGAGCGCTTGACCTGGAAATCGACCGCACCACCCGGTGCGCCCGGCGTGGTCACGGCCGGATGGTCGGGCGAGCGCACGGCCTTGCCGTCGACCTGCGTATCGAACACCGCGAGCACCTTGCCCTTCAGGTCGGCCTTGATCAGGAAGGGGCCGAACTCCTCGCCGATCCACAGCGCGCCGCCGGCGAACTGGAAGCTCTCGGGATCGAAGTCCGAGCCCGTCAGGTAGCGATGCTTCGTGCCTTCGTGAACGATGCGGAACGGCACCTTCTTGTCGGGGTCGTGCAGGAAGATGGTGTTGATGCGATTGAACTTGCCGCTCTTGAAGTCCACCTTGTAGTGGTTCAGGTAGAGCATGAAGTCGGGCGAGTTGGCCTTCGCGCCGGCGCCGTTGTCGGTGAGGATCCAGAACGAGCCGTCGTCCATCTTCTTGATGCCCGAGTGGCCCTGCAGCGGCTGGCCCTTGAAGGGCACCGACACGCCGGTGCCACGGCCGGCCGAGAGGCCTTCGACAGTGCCCAGCGCCTCGACGCGCTTGCCCGAGGTGAACTTGCCGCTCGCTTGCAGGTCGGCGGGCGCGTCTTTCGGCGCGGCGACGAAGCTCTGCGCGGGCAGCACGGCGTGGCCGGCGAGCGTGGCGGGAAAGGCGGTCTGGGCCACTGCGCCACTGCAGGCGAAGGCGGTGGCCAGGGCGACCAGAGAGAGGGAAGCGAAGCGCGTCATGAACGAAAAAGCTTTCAGTCGAAAACGCGTGACCTTGCCGGGCAGGCGTGACGCCGCCGTGACATCCGCTCAGCTCAAGGTGCGATGTCCACCGTCACTTCGCGCGACTCGGCGCGGCCCTGGTCATCGACCGCGCGCAGCACGTAGCGCCGGCCTGAATCGGCCATGTCCGGCATCCAGGTGATGCCTTCGCCGGGCGCCGCCTTGCCGACCAGTGCGTCATCGGCGAACCAGTAGATCGTCTGCGTGCCCGCCGCCGCTTCGGCGCGCAGCACGAGCGGCTCGGGCCTCTTCACGCGCAGCGTGTGCCGCACGCCGCGCAAGGGCGATGTGATGAGCGGCGCCGTCTCCGAAGCCTCGCCCTTTTCGCACCCATCGGTCGGCAGGCTCGCGCGCGGCAGGCCCGCCTGGCGGAACAGCCGCCGCATGTCGCTGCCCCATTGCTCGACCACCTGCTGGCGCGCGTTGGGCTGCGGCCCGCACACCACCTTGCCGGTCGTTTCGTCGACCCACACGGCACGGTGCAGGTTGCTCACCTGGATCGGCGACTTGCCGGCGATGAACCATGTCGTGGTGCGCACCGGGCACAGCGCATCGGGCAGCCCGCCCGTCGCGGTGCAGACCTCGACCTGGCGCAGGTCCGGCGGCTGGCGCGTCGCGATCTCGCCAGGGTCGAGCCGCTCCGCGCGCAGCGCATCGACCATGCGAAGGAACAGCGGCGCGGCCGCATCGACGCCCACCAGTGCGGGGTTGCTCGTGCCATCGAAGTTGCCGACCCACACCACGAGCACATGGCGGCCGAACACACCCGCGGTCCACGCATCGCGAAAGCCCCACGACGTGCCCGTCTTCCACGCGATGGCGGGGCGCGCGGGCAGCGTGGTGTCGGGGCGCGGCGTGTGGCGCAGCATGTCCAGCGTGATGAACGAGGCCTCTTCGCTCAGGAGGCGCAGCGGCTGCACCGGCCGCTCGTCGGGCGCGGGCTGCGTGTAGCGCAGCGGCTGCGAGATGCCTCCGTTGGCCAGCGTGGCGTAGAGGCCCGCAAGCTCCTCGGGCGTGACCTCTCCGCCGCCCAGCACCAGCGCGAGGCCGTAGTGCGATTCGCTCTGCAGCTTCTGCACGCCCGCGAGCCGCATGAAGTCGTAGAGCCCCGGCTTCGACAGCTTCGCAGCGACGGCCACCGCAGGGATGTTGCGGCTGCGGATCAACGCTTCCTGCGCGGGCAGCGGGCCGGCGAAGCGGTGGTCGAAGTTCTCGGGCGTGTAGGGGCCAAAGGAGGTCGGTGCGTCCTTCAGCATCGTCTTCGGATGCAGCAGACCCTGGTCGAGCGCGAGTGCGTAGATGAAGGGCTTGAGCGTGGACCCCGGCGAGCGCTTGGCCTGCGTGCCGTTGACCTGCCCCGCGATGGCGTCGTTGTGCCAGTCGGCCGAACCGATCAGCGCGCGCACCTGCATGGTCGAAGCGTCGAGCAGCAGCGCGCTCGCGTTGGTCATGCCGACGTCGGCGTGCGTGCGCAGGTACTGGCCCATCACGCGTTCGAGCGTGGCCTGCATGCGCAGGTCGATGGTGGTGCGCACTTCCTGCACACCACGCTCCTGAGCGAGCAGCATGTCGGTGGCGTGCGGCGCGAGAAAGGGGAGGCTGCCGCGCGACTGTGCCGAGAGCGCGAGTTGCGCATCGGGCGCGTGCTGCTTCGCGGTCGGATCGCGCTCGGCCCACAGCGCCCACAAGCGTTCGCGTGCCGACTGCAGCTCGGCATTGCGACCGCGCTCGGCGATGCGCTTGACCGGGTTCTGCGGAATCACCGCGAGCGTCAGCGCCTCGGGCAGGCTGAGCTTGGCGGCGTCCTTGCGAAAGTAGATGAGGCTCGCGGCCTGCACGCCTTCGATGTTGCCGCCGTAGGGCGCGGTGTTGAGGTACGCCTCGAGGATCTCGCGCTTGCTGAAGCGCGCCTCCAGCCAGAGCGCCGCGCCGATCTGCGCGATCTTGCCCATGGCCGTGCGGCTGTCGATGCCGTAGACGCGCCGCGCCAGCTGCATCGTGAGCGTCGAGCCGCCCTGCCTGCGCTCGCCGCTCGCGATGCGCCAGGCGCTGCGCGCGAGCGCGGCGGGGTTGACGCCGGGGTGCGCGTAGAAGCGGCGGTCTTCGTACAGCAGGACCGCATCGACCAGCGTCGGCGAAATGCGGTCGAGCGGCACCCAGAGGCGGTATTGCTCGTCGCTTGCGAGGGTCAGGCGCAAGAGTTCGCCGCCTTGCGCGTACACGGCACGCGAGCTGCCGACGGTTTCGCTCAGTGGGGCGTGCGGCCACAGGCGCAACAGCGTGAGCAGAAAGGCAACCGCCAGCGCCCACAGCGCTGGCTTGCGCAGCCTTCCCAACTTCACGCTGAAGCGCATGACGGCCTCCGCTGCCTGGCGTCAGTTCGCGACGACCTGGAAGCGCGCACCCGCCGAGCGCGAATACACGCGCCGGTCGTACATCGCCTCGCCGTACGCCGCCGGCACCACGAAGTCGCCGACGTTGGTCGCCCGCGCCTTGTAGGTCACCTCGAGCAGGTTCTTGTCGACGGCGCCGTAGAACACCACGCGGTCTTCGCGGATGTCGGCGTACTGCACCTTCCACGAACCGCCGCCACCGAGGCGCTTCTTCCAGATCGGCGCATCGGCATTGGCTTCCTGGTCGTCGCCCACGGCCTGCAGCACCGGCTCCAGGCCGCCTGGCAGCAGGTCGACCAGCGCCACGTCGTTGAGCTGTGCGCGCTCCAGGCTGCGCACGCGCACCCGCACGGTGACCTCTTCGCCAAGCTTGGCCTTGGTGATCGGGTTGCCCTTGGCATCGAGCACTTCATGGAAGATCTCCAGGCCCTGGTTCACCGGCGTGGTGGGCACGTTGCGCTCGAAGCCCTGTTCGGCCCAGCTGTAGTACAGGTTGAAGTCGCTGTCGTTCGACAGCTTGAGCTTGGCCGTGCCGGCGGGCACCGCAGCGCGCGTGATCGGGTTCACCGAACCCAGCGCGAGTGCCGCGGCCTGCCCTTGCGCGTTCACGCTCTGCGCCGTGAGCTTGCCCTCGGCGTTCTGCGCCACCGCTTCGAAGTACGCATCGACCGCGAGCAGCATCGAGGCAGACGACAGGCTGTTGTACCAGCCGTCGCGCACCATCGCGCCCATGCCTTCCCACACTTCGGGCTTCAGCGTCTTCAGGCGCGAAGGGAAGTGGCGGCCCACCAGGTGCAGCGTCATGCTGTCGTGCACCAGCGGGTCGTAGTACGCGCCCCACACGTTGCGGCGCTGCTTCTTCTCGGTGCGCGCGAGCAGGTCGGACCACACCGGGTTGAGCAGCTCGTTGGCCACTTGCTCCTGCTTCACGAGCTGGTAGCTCGCGGCGAGGTACACGGCGCCGAGGTCATCGCTCCAGCCTTGCGTCTGCTTGTTGCGCCATGCTTCGCGCAGGTTGGCCAAAGCGGCCGGCGCGATGATGCCCTGGCGCGTGAGCAGGTAGGCGGCCTGCGTGCGCTGGCGCCAGCCGTCGAGCGAGGTGTCGCCGCTGCCGAGCCAGCCCTGCAGGTAGGTGTTCGCTTTCTGCAGCAGGTCTTGCGGCACGGGCAGCTTGTGGTCCTTGGCTTCGATGAGCAGGTGCACCGCGTAGAGCGTGGCGAAGGCATCGGTGCCCGCGCCGGGCCACAGCGAGAAACCGCCGTCGGCCGTCTGACGTGCGCGCAGCTGCACGAGGTAGCGCTCGAAGGTCTTGCGCGCCTCGGGCATCGGGCCCTGCTCGGGCGTGCGGCCGCGCGCCATTTCCTTCACCAGCTCGGGTCGGCCCGACAGCAGCACGGCCGGGAAGGTCTGGCTCGTGATCTGCTCGGTGCAGCCGTGCGGGTACACCTCCAGGTACTGCATCAGGCCGGTCGCGAAGGCCCACGGCGCGGCGGACACCGCCACGTCGCTCTTGCGGAAGTTCGGGTACAGGTCGGCCTTGCTGCTCAACTCGCCCGCACGCTGGAAGCTGCCCGCCTGCACCAGCGTGACGAACGGCGACGCAGGCCGCACGCTCACCTCGGTCGACAGGCGCGCGCTGAAGGTCTTGTGCGTCGAGGTGAACACCAGCGCCGACGAACCCAGCACCGCCTGCTCGCCCGGCTTGGCGCGCACGTTGAACCTGGTGCTCGCTTCGCCGCGCTCGTTGACCTTGAGCGTCTGCGTCGCATCGCCCACCACTTCGAGCCCGCCCGAGGCGGTGAGCGTGAGCGCGATGGGCACGTCCTTGCCCGAGCCCACGATGTTGTTCGCAAGGCCCACGCCCACTTCGACGGTGTCGCCGGGCGCCATTGCGAGCGGTGCGTTCGGCAATATCACCATGTCGCCGCGCACCACGGTGCGGGTGCTCTTGGCGGCGGTGGTCTCGTCGTTCACCGCGACGGCCATCACACGCAGGCTGCCGTTGAAGCTCTCGGGCACGGTGTAGCTGAACTCGCGGCTGCCGTTCACATCGACGAGACCCGACCAGTACGCCACCGGCTTGTCGCGCTTGCGCTTGAACGGGTTCAGGTGCTTGCCGAGCTCGCCTTCGCCGTCGCCGCCGGGCGCGGCACCCTGCATGAGCTTCTTGAACTCCGGCAGGATCAGGTCGAGCGTCTGCAGGGTGCCCACTTCGAGCGCCCGCTTCTGGAAGAAGTGCTTGAGCGGATCGGGCGTCTTGTAGCGCGCCACCTGCAGGATGCCTTCGTCCACCGCGAACAGCACGGCGCGCGTGGGCTTGTCGCTGGTGAGCTTCATCTTCACCGTCTGCCCCGGCTTCACGAGTTCGCTGCTGGTGAGCTGCAGGTTCGCGGTGCGCTTGGCCAGGCTGGTGGCGAAGGGCACGACGCCGTACGACAGCGGGCTCATGTAGACCTCGTCCGAGGCCGGGTCGCGCACGAAGTGCACGTTGATGTAGCCGGTGCCCTCGAAGTCCTTGGGCAGCACGATCTTCTGCACCGAGGCGGTCTTGTCGGTCTTGAACCATGCGTGAGCGTAGACCTTGTCGCGCTCGATGGTGATGAGGCCTGCACCCACGTACGGCGCGCGGATGCTCACCTCGATCTCCTGGCCCGGCTCGTAGTCCTTGCGGTCGAGCGTGAGCTGCAGTTCGGCGTTGCGGTCCAGCGAGCGCGAGACGTTCGCGTTGCCCGCCACGCTGTACTCGACGCGGTTCAACTCCAGCCCGCCGGCATTGCGCACCACGTAGGCGAAGTTGCCGGGCGTGGAGGTGTTCAGCGCGATGGTGTTGCCGGCCGCGACGATGGCCAGCGGCTTCTCGTCGATCACGATCTCCTTCTTGCGCGACTCGTAGCGGTACAGGCCGTTGTCCTGCTTCACGAGCACCGACAGCACCTTGCGCTCCACGCGCTGGATCTTCAGGGCGTCCACGGCCGTCTTCTTGGCCTGCGGGTCGATCGCGATCACGGTCGCATTGCGCGTGGCGCCCTTGCTCACGTAGCTGGTGTCGCCATCGACCTTCACGCCCACGAGGTAGGGCATGTCGCTCACCAGCGTCTGCGCCTCGGCCGAGACGCTGCGCCCGCCTTCGGGCTCGAAGGCCTTGGCAAGCACGTGCACCTGGTACGTCGCCGCATCGAAGCGCGAGAGGCGCAGGTCGAACTCGGCCTTGCCTTCGGCGCTGGTCTGCACGCTGCCCAGGTCGTCGACCTGCTTCTCGGTGGCGCGCTGCGGATCGAAGAAGGCGTAGTCGGCGAACGCGCGGAACACCGGGAAAGCCGGGCTCAGCGTGAGCGTGCCTTCGACCTTGCGGTCGGGCGCGGGCGTGCCGAAGAGGTTCTGCACGTCGATGAGCGCCTTCAGGTCCTTGGGCCTGACCCAGCCCTCGGCGACCTCGCTGCTGAGCTTGGCGACGACCTTGGTGCGGTCGGGCAGGAACTCCTGCACCTTCACCGTGGTGCTGCCGATGAGCAGGCCCTGCACCTCGGGGTTGCCGGGCGAGGATTCACGCGGCAGGTAGAGGTTGACGGTGTAGTTGCCGGTGGGCGAGGTGTCCTGCGTGGCGTGGGCGATTTCCGCCGCGCCGCCGGGGCCGAGCTTGAGCTTCTCGCGGCGCACGCTGAGGCCGCGCGCGTCGATGACCTCGGCCTCCAGCGGCAGGTCGCGCAGCGACGTGGCCCAGTTGCCGGCCTTGACCATCATCGCGATGTGCATCGTGTCGCCCGGGCGGTAGATGCCGCGGTCGCTGAACACGTAGGCGGTCATCTGGTTCGGCACGCCGGCCGCGCGCAGGCCGCCGACGTCGAAGCGCGAGATGTCGAGCGTGCGGTCGCTGCGGTTGAAGGGCAGGAAGCTCAGGTCGCCGTCCTTGCGCACCACCAGCACCACGGGCGCTTTCTCGCGCTGGTAGCCGGCGAGGTTGGGCAGCTTGGCGGCGCCCGTGGCGTCGGTGGACTGCGACGCGACGATCATGCCGTTGCGGCCCCACACCTCGACCAGCGCACCGGCCACGGGCTGGCCGTTGGCAATGCTCTGCACGAACACGTCGCGCGTGCCGTCGAGCGACTTCTTGGCGACGATGCCCAGGTCGGTGACGAGCACGAGGCGCTGGTCCTTCTGGTCTTCGGGGTTGCCGCTTTCGGGGTCGCCTTCGCCTTCCGAGGGCTGTTCTTCCTGTTGCTCCTCTTCGGGCTGCGCCTGCGTGGCATCGCCTTCGGTCTTCTTCTTGGCCTTGGGGTCGTAGCCCTGCACCTTGAGCAGGAACACGCCGCGGCGGTCGGCCACGTCGCTGCGCAGGTACTGCGCGAAGTCGACGGTCTCGTAGTGCGCCTTGCCGGCGGGAATGCTGAGCGGGATCTCCTTCTGGAAGCGGTCGACGAGGTTGTCCGACTGCAGGCCGCCGTTGAACTGCGGATGCGCGAAGTCGCCGTTGGTCTGCGTGACCAGGTGCTGTAGCTGCTGCGGCAGCAGGCGTCCGATTTCCAGGCGGATGCCGGGCAGGTCACGCACCAGGATCGGCAGCTTGCGTTCACCGGAAAGTGCGAGCAGCGAACCCTGGCTCATGATGGTGAGCTCGGGCGCGAAGGTCTTGAGCAGGCGCACGTCCTGCCGCGCCGCGCCGAGCTGGTAGCCGCCCGGCGTCTTCAGGCCCTTGGCCACGCGCACCAGCAGGTAGCGGCCGCCTTCGGCTTGCGGGAGGCGGAAGCTGACCATCTCGGTCACTTCGCGTTCGCTGGCGATGGGCTGCAGATTGATCTTCTTCGCACGGCGCAGCACGGCGTCGGTGACCTTCGAGGGGTCGGCGGACCAGTCGAACTTCTCTTCCGGGTCGCCCTTGGCTTCTTCCGTGGCGGGCAGCAGCCAGGCCTGCACCACGCGCGCCATTTCGCGCTCGTGGACCGGCATCGAGGCGGTGACGTGCATCACATGCTCGGGCTCGCCGTTCTCGCCCGTGACGATGGTGGGGTCGATGCTCGAGATGTCGAGGCTGAAGAGGCCGGGGATGTCGACCGCGCGCGAGAGGTCGCTGCGCTGGCCGGGGCCGCCCTTCTGCGCAACCGCGCCGGAGGTGAGGCTGAGCACCACGGGGCGCGTCTTCTCGGGAATGGGCAGCGGCTCGGACTGGAGCGTGGCGGTGAGGCGCAGCTTGTCGTAGCTGACGGTGAACTTCTCGCTCACGCACTTGCCCACGCTGAAGATCGAGGTGCCGCAGGCCTGGTCATAGGTCAGCACCAGGCGTTTTTCGAATTCGGCCGTGTTGACCGGGTGCGAGAAGCGCACCTGGAAGAGCGCGCGCCGCACGTTGGCCTGCACCGGGTCTTGGTAGAACTCCGCGCCCGCGATGCGCGCGTTGAACTCGGGCGAGGTGAACTCGTACTTGCGCTGCTCGATCTCGATGTGCGGCGCGAGCGCGTCCTTCGCCAGCTGCACCTTGTAGGGCTGGCCGACCGGCCAGTCCTGCGCGGGCAGGAATTCGAGCTTCTTCTGGCTGCTCCACGACCAGCGCCCGGCGATGGCGGGCTCGATGCTGACGCCGGTCGCCTCCTGGCCGATGCGCGCGATCGGCGCGACCGAGGCGGAGAAGTTGATGACGACCGGGTTGGGCCCCTTGTCGTTTTCGATCTGCGTGCGCGGCGGCGGCACGATCTGCGCGGTGGAAACGACGGGCTCGACGCGATCGGGCGTGAGGCCGTGCCACCACTTCAGCACCTGCGGGCTCGCGAACCAGCCGGCCAGCACCAGCAGCGCCAGCACCACCACCCAGGCCAGCCGTTGCTGCAACCACTGCAGCCCGAAGAGAAGAAAGGCGCCCACGATGCGCAGCCACCCCGGAGGTCGCCAGGAACCGATGAGTCCGCGTGCCAGCGGACGCAGGAACCCGAGCACACGGCCCAGTCCGGTGAAGAGCACGTCGCTGAGCGACGCGAGTTTTCGATTGGCAACTTGAAGCATGGACGCTCCCCCGATGTTTTTGTTGGCGCCTGACAGTCTCTGCCCGGTCTGTGAAGCCATGGCGCTGTGTGTGAAGTCTGCGTGAAAACCGCACAGGGCCCGCGCACCGGCCCGTCTCGAACGTCAGAACGAAAGTGCGGGCTTGTTCACCATCAGCCAGAACACGATGGCCATGGCCACGAAGGCCGGGTAGCCGAGCAGCTCCCAGTAGCGCTGGTAGCGCAGATACAGCGACGGCAGCGCGGCGCCCTCGCGATGCGCCTGTGCCGCCAGGGCCGCCATGCGGATCTGCAGCCACACCACCGGCAGCCAGCACGCCCCCGCGAACGCGAACAGCCCCAGCGACAGCGCCAGCCACGGCGTCGACAGCGGCCAGCCCGCCAGGTGCGCCAGCGCGAAGCCGGTGACCGGCTGCAGGATGACCGTGGGCGTGGTGAACCACCAGTCGGCCCGCACCACCAGCCGGCTCACCACCGCCTGCGCCGGCACGCTGCCGCTGCGGTTGGCAAAGAACATGTAGAAGGCCGAGCCCAGCCCCGTGCCGACCATCAGCACGCTGGAGACGATGTGCAGCCACTTGAGGACGAGGTAGGTGTTCATGGCGTGGCGCGTCGGTACAAATGCCAGAGCAGCGCGGCGATGGGCAGGTTCTTGAGCAGCGGGCCGAGCGGGTGCAGCCACAGGTCCGGCTGCAGCACGGTCGCCACGAGCGTCATGGCGAGCATCAGGGCGAAGGCGGCGAGGTAGACGGTGCGGCCGGGTCGCAGCCACAGCGCCAGGCCGATCGCGAGGTCGGCCGCTGCGCCGCCGACGATCAGCGCCTGCACCAGCCACGGCGGCGAGGCGATGCCCGCGGCGGCCAGCACGCGGCGGCTCTGGCCGTCGAGTTCGAGGATGCTGGCGACGGCGGTGAAGAGCCAGACGGCGACGAGGCTCAGGCGCAGCAGGCGGTCGTCGTCGGCAGCAGCAGGGCGCGTCATGGCGTGAGCGCCCCTTCGTCGATCACATCCGTCACCATGCCCCAGCGCGCGAACTCGGGGTCGAACTCCGACAGCGCGAGCAGGCCGGCGCAAGCGTGCGCGCCCACCGGCAAGGCCTCGCCGCGCGCGAGCCGCCGGGCCAGCAGGATGGCGGCCATGCAGGGGATCTCGGGGCCGTGGTTGTCGTCGGCCGCGACGTGCCAGGCGCGGCGCGCGATGGCGCCGTGTGCATCGGTGCCTTCGACCCGCACCACCATGCCGCCCAGCGCGGTGCCGAACGCATCGAACACACCGCCCGTCGCGTGCAGCAGCGGCGCCAGCTTCTGCGGTGCGCGCAGCAGGCCTGTGCGACGCAGGAAAGCCAGGAAGGCGAAGGCGTGCTGGGTCAGGCCGACTTCGAGTGCGGCGCGGAACATGACCGACTGCACGCCGGCGTAGCGCGCGGGAAAGAGCTCGAGGTCGGGGATGTCGCACAAGGCGCCGCGGCGCGGCTTCATGCGCGCGAACTGCACCTTCGCGGGATGCGCCCAGCCCGGCTGCTCGGTCCAGCGGCCGCCCTGCCAGACGCGGATCGGCGCGCCGCAGTAGGCCAGCACGCCCGCGAGCGTGGCTTCGCCGCGCGGTGCACCCTGTGCCGGTGCAATGCAGATGTCGATGCTGCGGATGCCTTGCCAACCGGCGGCGAGGTGGTCGACCACCGCCGACGACAGCGCCGGCACGGTGCTGGCGCCGGCCACGGCGGTGCGACCCGCGCGGCGGAAGGCCGCGTCCATCGCGGCGGGAAAGTCGCAGACGAAGCGTCGGCCGTCGGCCAGGTCGATGTAGTGCGCGCCGGCGGCTGCCACGGCCTGCGGCACGCGGTAGTCCTGGCCCTGGAACGGGCCGGCGGTGTGGATGACGAGGTCGACGCCCAGAAAGCCCAGCCCCTGCGCGAGATCGGGCGACTGCGCATCGACACGCACACCGCGTGCACTGCCCCCCAGCGATTGCACAAAGGCCGTGGCCCGTTCGAGGTCGCGCCCGCCAACCCACAGTTCGATGCCCGCGTCCTGCGCGAGTGCGCGGCTGATGCGCGCGCCGAAGTTGCCGTAGCCGCCGAGCACCAGCGTCTTCATGCGAGGCGGGCTCCGGCGATGTGGCCGCGCGTGAAGGCTTCCTCGAAGATCGAATAGCCCGACCAGTCCGCGTGCGCGAACGACAGCCGGCCGGCGGCCACGCGGTCGCCGAGTGCGCCGATCTGCGCGAGCAGCCCGGGCCGCGGGATCGACATGGCGTGTCCATAGCGCGTGATCTCGACGCGCGTGGCGAGCGCGGGCAGGTCGGGGTGTGGCACCGACAGCTCGGCCAGCAACTCGTCGCGCCATGCGGTCCACGGGCGCTCGAGCAGCAGCTGGCGGCCGTCGCCGGTGTCGTAGCCGCTCGGGCCCAGCGGGCGGTACCAGCTGAGCACGGTGCCGCGCGGCGTGGGGTCGAGCGTCTGGTGACGTGCATCGACGTAGCCGAGGCCGCGCGTGCCGTAGATCACGTTGTCCCAGCTCGGCGCGGCGCCGACGCGGTCGGCCAGCGGACCGCGCAGGTGCACGTTGGCGACCAGCCAGGGGGCGTAGCGCACGTGCGCGGCGGCGCTGGTCAGCAGCGAGGGTGGGTTCTCGACCACGCGCGCGGCGATGAACACGGGCAGCGCGACGATGCAGCGCTCGGCCTGCCAGCGCACCATGGATTTCGAGGCCGCATCCCACGCATCGACCTCGACACCCGCGCGTCCGTCGGCGATGCGCGTGACGACCTGGCCGGTGTGCAGGCGCTGGCCCAGCGGCGCGGCCAGCTGCTTCGTGAGCCAGCCATTGCCTTCGGGCCAGGTGAGCACGCCGTCGCGATCGGGGTTGCTGTCATTGACGCTGCCGCTCGCGTCGCCGGGCGCATGAAAGCCGTGCCGGCTCGCGAAGTAGTGGATGCCGGCCCAGGCCGACACCTGCGCGATGCCGGCGCCGTAGTCGTCGCGGCAGCAGTAGTCGAGGTACCAGCGCAGGTGGGCGTCGTCGAAGCCTTCGCGGTCAAGCCAGCCTGCGAAGGGCAGGGCGTCGAGCGCGAGCAGCTCGGGCGTGACGGCGAAGCGCAGCGTGGGAATGGCGAAGTGGGCGGCGTGCTGCAACGCGTCGATGCGCTGCGCGAAGCGGCGGTACTGCGCCTGCGTGCCGGCGCCCACGTCGTGCACGGGCAGCAACCCGTCCTGCCATTCGTCGCGGAAGAAGAGGCGTTCCTGCGGGCTGTGGCAGAGGTGGCGCTCGTCGTAGGTCCAGCGGCCGGCCACGCGGCGGCGCAGGCCGAGTTCCTCGAGCAGGTCCTGCACCTCGTGCGCGTCGTCGCCGGGCGTGGGCAGGTAGTGCGCGCCGAGCGGGCAGGCGATGCCGCCGACCGAGCCGCCGCGCGCGTTGCCGCCGGCGGTGTCTTCGAGTTCGAGCAGCGCGAAGTCGTCGATGCCCGCGAGGCGCAGCGCGCGTGCGGCCGCCAGGCCGGCAACACCGCCGCCGGCGATGACGACGCGGGTGCGCTTGACGGTGGCCGGGGCCTGCGACTTGAGCGTGGCGTCGCGCATGGCGTGGCCGCGCGCGACATCGATGCCGGTGAAGCCACCTTCGATGGGCGGCGGCGGCGCCTCGCAGCCGGCCAGCGCCAGGGCGCCCACCGCACCTGCCACGCCGAGGAAGTCGCGCCGTTGCATGCCGCGGCTAGTGAGCCATGACCTTGCCCCACTCCTGTTCGTAGGTGGTGACGAGGGTCTGGTTCGACAGGCGGTTCACTTCGGTCGGCACGCGCGCCATGTCGAGCGGAAAGTCGAACATCAGGGGCAGCGTCGCCGGCGTGAGAAAGCGCATGCCGCCCGGCAGCGCGTCGGGCTGCCGGTAGGGTCGGTGGCTGGCGATGATGTAGCCCCATTCGCCGAAGCTGGGCACGTGCGCGTGGTACGGCGTGGCCTTCAGGCCGACCGACTCGATGGTGCTCGCCACGGTCCAGTAGCTCTTGCGCGCCACCAGCGGCGAGGTGGTCTGGATCACGGCGTAGCCGCTGGCCGACAGGCGCCGGTCGAGCAGCGCGTAGAAGCTGTTGGTGTAGAGCTTGCCGATGGCGAAGTTGGTCGGATCGGGAAAGTCGACCACGATCACATCGAAGGTGTCGCCCTCCTGCTGCAGCCACTGGAACGCGTCGGTGTTGACGACCTTCACCTTCGGCGACGAGAGCGCGTGGCCGTTGAGCGCGGCCAGTGTCTCGTGCGTGGTGAAGAGCTGCGTCATGTTCGGATCGAGCTCCACCAGCGTGACCGACTCGACCGAGGGGTACTTGAGGATCTCGCGCACCGCCATGCCGTCGCCGCCGCCGAGCACGGCGACTTTCTTGGGCGCGCCGTGCGCGGCCATGGCGGGGTGCACCAGCGCCTCGTGGTAGCGGTACTCGTCGCGCTCGGCGAACTGCAGGTTGCCGTTGAGGAACAGCCGGTGGCCGAGCGCGCCGCGCGTGACCACGATGCGCTGGTAGGGCGAGCTGGCGCTGAAGACGATGCGGTCCTGGTAGAACTTGTCTTCCGCCAGCGTGGTGATGTGGTCGGCGCCCCAGAAGGCGCCGATGAGCGCGGCCAGCGTCAGGAAGCAGGCCACCGCGTGTGCGCCGGCGCGGCGCAGTTCATGGCGGAACAGCCACAGCGCCCACACGGCCACCGCGGCGTTCATCACGCCGAACAGCAGGCCGGTGCGGATCATGCCCAGCTGCGGCACGAGGATCAGCGGGAACGCGACCGACACGGCGAGCGCGCCCAGGTAGTCGAAGGTCAGCACCTGCGACACGAGGTCCTTAAGCACGATGTTGCGCTTGAGGATGCGCATCACCAGCGGAATCTCGAGCCCCACCAGCGTGCCCACCACCACCACGAGGCCGTACAGCAGCAGCCGGAACGCGCCCGGCACGTAGGCGTTGGCCAGGAACAGGATCGCCGGCAGCGCGCCGCCGATCAGCGCCACGAGCAGTTCGATGCGAAGGAAGTGCGCCGGCAGCTGCCGGTCGAAGTAGCGCGAGAGCCACGAGCCGACGCCCATGGCGAACAGGTAGGTGCCGATGATGGTGCTGAACTGCAGCACCGAGTCGCCGAGCAGGTAGGAGCTCAGCGCGGCCGCGCTCAGTTCATAGACGAGGCCGCAGGCCGCGACGACGAACACGCTGGCGAGCAGCGCGATCTCCACGGGTTGCGGCCCCCGCGCATCCGGGGTGCGCGCGGGCAGGGCCGCGTCGCTCAATGGATTGCTGCGGCCACGATGACGCTGATGCCGAGGCACATGGCGGCCACGACGAGCGCCAGCGCCCTGTTCTGCTTCTCGACGATCTCGCCCCACAGGTCATAGGGGGTGATCTTGTCGATGATCAAAAAGCAGATCCAGAAGACCACCACGCCGATCAACGCATACACGAGCGATCCGAGGACCACGCCCGGTTTCAGCCATTCAATTCCCATGGGGACCTCCAGTCGTAGCAATAAAGAGAGAAACAAGAGAGCGCCTGCGCGCGATCTTCGTCATTTGTGGCCGCCGCCGCTCGAGTAGCCGCCGTACGAACCGCCCGAGCTGCGGTACCCGCTCGAGGAGCCGCCGCTGCAGTTGCTCATCATGATCAGCACGAAGAGGATGACCACGATGACGAGGATGATCGTGCCGCAGCCCATGCCCGACGCGGCGCTCACGGGCAGCGCGTCGCCGCGCGAGAACAGGTCCTTCTTGGCGTCGAGCTTGAAGGCCGTGGCCACGGCGCCGCTGTCGATCTTGCTGCCCGAGGACCAGGTCAGCTCGTTGGCCGAGCGCTCCATCGAGAGCAGTGCGCCACCGCTGGCGAAGTCGCGGTTGAAGGTCTTCTGCCCGCGCTCGACCTGCCAGTAGAACTCGCCGGCCACGTAGGTGGTCTCGGCGTTGTAGGCGTACTGTTGCTGGTAGCGCTTGTTGAGGTAGGTGGCGGTGGTGCCGTTCTCGGCCATCACGGGCGCGCCGGTGGTCGGCTTGACCATGCTCCAGCCGTCTTCGGCATCGACCAGGAAGCTGAAGCCGCGCTTCTTGTTGTAGAGCAGGTACTCGTCCCAGCCGAACTGCTCGTCGTCGCCAGGCTCCTGGCCCATGCGGTGCTGGAAACCCACCACCTGCCACTGCGCGCCCTGCAGCTGGCCCATGCTGCCCAGCGCGATGAGCGGGCGCACCGGCTCGTTCTGCTCGGCGTGCTTGAGCTCGCCGCCGATGCCTTGCGACAGGTCGATGATGCTGTTGCACGAGCCGCAGGTGATGCTCTTGCTGTCGGCCAGGTTGACCGTGACGGGCGAGCCGCAATTCGGGCAGTTGAAGCTGCGGCCCTTCTCGTCCTTCGCGGATTCGTCGCGCAGGCCGGTGAGCTGCAGGTCGTCCAGCTGCACCGAGCGCCCGAGGTACGCGGTAGGCGGGGCGGTGCCGTAGTCGATGCTGAGCACCAGCCCCTTGTCGTTGCGCAGTTCGACCATCGCGAACGGTTGGCCGAGCGCGGGCAGGTGCGGCAGTTCGCCCTGCGCGGAGGTCAGCGCCACCTGTTCGTTGGAGGCGACGGTGTAGCTCTGGCCGGCGAAGGCGGTGGTGGCGCCCACGCGCAGGTCGGCGGGCGGCGGTGCGGCGCGCTGCAGGTCGAAGGGCAGCGCGAAGACGTAGGCGCCGTTGTCCTCGCTGAGCACGCCGGTGCGGTCGCCGTCGAGCGCGGCGATCCACTCGGTCCAGCGCCCGCCGGGGTAGGTGTACTGCAGCCGGCCGATCAGCGTGAAGGGCTTGTCCTGGATGCGGCCGGCGGCGAACAGCTGCAGCGGGCTGAAGTCGTCGAACAGCTCGGCCATCTTGCCGGTGCGCGCGAGCGTGTCGCCCTGGCGCACGACGGTGCTCTGGCAGTACGGGCAGACCGCGTGCGTCGATTGCGCCGAGCGGAATTCGACCGGCGCGCCGCAGCCGGGGCAGGGCGCGCGGTAGTAGCGTTGGGAGCCGGTTTCCTCAGCCATGGCGCACCGGGTGCGATGGCGCGGCCGGCCACGAATGATTCAAGCCCAAAAGGCCTCTGACGCCCGCTGGGCGGGCGTCAGTCGCTATCGAAAACATTGCGACGAATCAGACGAGCTTTTTCAGCAGTTCGGCCTTCTTGGCGTCGAACTCTTCCTGCGTGAGGATGCCCTTGGTCTTGAGTTCGCCGAGCTTCTCGAGCGTGGTCATCACGTCGGCGGCGCTCACCACGGCCACGGCCGGCTGCTGCGTCGTGGCCGCAGCCTGGGCCGCCGCATTGGGGCTCAGGCCCTGCGCGAGGTTCTGCGCCAGCACCTGGCCGAGCGCCACGCCGGCACCCAGGCCCATCGCGTCGCCCGCGATGCCGCCGCCACCGGCTGCGCCTTCGGCGAACTTGGGAATGGCCTGCGCCGTCTGGTACTGCATGAACTTGCCCATGTCGTTGCCGACCATGCCCATGCCGATCTTCTGGTCGAGGATCTTCTGCAGCTCTTCGGGCAGCGAGACGTTCTGGACCGTGATGTTCTCGAGCTTGATGCCGATCTTCTCGAACTCGGGCACCAGCTGGGTCGCCAGCGCGGTCGCGAACTGGATCTGGTTGGCCGCCAGGTCGAGGAAGGGCAGGCCGCTGGAGGCGATGGCGTTGCTGATGTTCTGCAGCACCAGGCCGCGCAGCTGGCCGTCGAGGTCGGCCACGGAGTAGATGTCGCGCGTGCCGGAGATTTCGGTGTGGAACAGCTTCGGGTCGCCGATGCGGAAGCTGTAGTTGCCGAAGGCGCGCAGGCGCACGGCGCCGAAGTCCTTGTCGCGGATCGTGATCGGCTGGGGCGTGCCCCACTTCTGGTCGACCTGCTGGCGGGTGCTGAAGAAATAGACGTCGCTCTTGAAGGGAGATTCGAAGAGCTTGTCCCAGTTCTTCAGGTACGTGAGCACGGGCAGCGTCTGCGTCGTGAGCTTGTACATGCCGGGGCCGAACACGTCGGCCACCTGGCCTTCGTTGACGAACACCGCCATCTGCGACTCGCGCACGGTGAGCGAGGCGCCGTTCTGGATTTCCATCTCGGCCATCGGGAAACGCCAGGCCAGCGTGCCATCGCCGGACTCGGTCCACTGGATGATGTCGATGAACTGTTTCTTGATGAAATCCATCAGGGCCATGGTCGTTCCTCTCGAGATGTTGTCGGTTTGTGTCCCAGCCACACATATTGCCACAGGGCCTTGACGGTGCCCCGTGCTTTTGGTCATGCCTGCCACCGGCCATGCGGCGTAGGGCGGTATGGACCGAGGTCTACAATCGGCGCCCCCAGAAGAAGCGCCACCAGGAGCAACGGCACATGTCCGATTCGACCGCATCGTCCCCTTCGACCCCCACCCCGGAAGACAAGCGCGCCCTGTTGCGCCGTGCCGCTCTCGAGTACCACGAGTTTCCCGTCCCCGGCAAGATCGCCATCGCGGCGACCAAGCAGATGGTCAACCAGCGCGACCTGTCGCTGGCCTACTCGCCCGGCGTGGCCGCGCCCTGCGAGGAAATCGTCAAGGACCCGGCCAACGCCTTCAAGTACACCTCGCGCGGCAACCTCGTGGGTGTCATTTCCAACGGCACCGCCGTGCTGGGCCTGGGCGACATCGGCCCGCTGGCCTCCAAGCCGGTGATGGAAGGCAAGGGCGTTCTCTTCAAGAAATTCGCCGGCGTCGACGTGTTCGACATCGAGATCGACGAGAAGGACCCGGTCAAGCTGGTCGAGATCATCGCCTCGCTGGAGCCCACCTTCGGCGCCATCAACCTGGAAGACATCAAGGCCCCGGACTGCTTCTACGTCGAGCGCGAGCTGCGCAAGCGCATGAAGATCCCGGTGTTCCACGACGACCAGCACGGCACGGCCATCACCGTGGCGGCCGCCATGCTGAACGGCCTGAAGGTGGCCGGCAAGAACATCGCCGAAGTGAAGCTGGTCACCTCGGGCGCGGGCGCCGCGGCGCTGGCCTGCCTGAACCTGCTGCTCAAGGTGGGCCTGAAGCGCGAAAACGTGTTCGTCACCGACCTGGCCGGCGTGGTCTACGAAGGCCGCGAAGAGCTGATGGACGACGACAAACGCCAGTACATGCAAAAGACCGACATGCGCAAGCTGTCGGAAGTGATCGCCGGCGCCGACGTGTTCCTCGGCCTGTCGGCCGGCGGCGTGCTCAAGCCCGAAATGGTCGCCAAGATGGCGCCCAAGCCGGTGATCTTCGCGCTGGCCAACCCGAACCCCGAGATCGCCCCCGAAGACGCCCATGCGGTGCGCCCCGACGTGATCATGGCCACGGGCCGCACCGATTACCCGAACCAGGTCAACAACGTCCTGTGCTTCCCGTACATCTTCCGCGGCGCGCTCGACTCGGGCGCCACCACCATCACCGACGAGATGGAGATTGCCGCAGTGCACGCCATCGCCGAGCTGGCCCAGGCCGAGCAGAGCGAGCGCGTGGCCGCCGCCTACGCCGGTGAAAAGCTGAGCTTCGGCCCCGAATACCTGATTCCGAAGCCCTTCGACCCGCGCCTGATGATGAAGATCGCGCCGGCCGTGGCCAAGGCGGCCGAGGAAAGCGGCGTGGCGCTGCGCCCGATCAAGGACCTGGACGCCTACCGCGACAAGCTGCAGAGCTTCGTCTACGCCTCGGGCACCACCATGAAGCCGATCTTCGACGCCGCCAAGCGCGCGCCGAAGAAGCGCGTGGCCTACTGCGAAGGCGAGGAAGAGCGCGTGCTGCGCGCCGCGCAGATCGTGGTGGACGAAGGCCTGGCGCGCCCGACGCTCATCGGCCGTCCGGCCATCATCGCCCAGCGCATCGAGAAGTTCGGCCTGCGCCTGAAGGAAGAGCTCGACTACGACGTCGTCAACGTCGAGCAGGACCACCGCTACCGCGACTTCTGGCAGACCTACCACCGCATGACCGAGCGCAAGGGCCAGACGGTACAGACCGCCAAGATCGAGATGCGCCGCCGCCTCACGCTGATCGGCGCCATGCTGCTGCACAAGGGCGAGGTCGACGGCATGATCTGCGGCACCTGGGGCACCACGCTGATCCACCTGCACTACATCGACCAGGTGATCGGCAAGCGCCCCGGCGGCTGCGCCAGCACCCCGCAGGACGTGCCGGTGTACGCCTGCATGAACGGCCTGCTGCTGCCCGACCGCCAGGTGTTCCTGGTCGACACGCACGTCAACTACGACCCGACGCCCGAGGAACTGGCCGAGATCACGACCATGGCGGCCGAGGAAATGATGCGTTTCGGCCTCAAGCCGAAGGCCGCGCTGCTGTCGCACTCCAACTTCGGCACCAGCAACGAGCCCAGCGCCGTCAAGATGCGCAAGACGCTCGACCTGCTGCGCGTGCAGGCGCCCTGGCTCGAGGTGGACGGCGAAATGCACGGCGACGTGGCCCTGGACAGCAAGCAGCGCGCGGTCGTCATGCCGCACAGCGCGCTCGCGGGCGACGCCAACCTGCTGGTGTTCCCCAACATCGACGCTGCCAACATTTCTTACAACCTGCTCAAGACCGCAGCCGGCGGCAACATCGCCATCGGCCCGGTTCTGCTCGGCGCGGCCAAACCTGTGCACATTCTCACGGCGAGCGCGACTGTTCGCCGCATCGTGAACATGACGGCCTTGACAGTGGCCGACGCAAACGCCGAGAGATAGGCCATTTGGCGAGAGTGGACGCCAACTTAAGGCGTCGCTTTCTGCCCCCGCGACTGCTCAAACTTTGGGCAGTCGCTTGCTATTTTCGCCCGCGTGGTGCACACTCGCGGGCTTGAATTTGCGGGTTAACCCCGAGGTTGAGCGCAATTCAAACCCCCCGCTCTTTTCTTGTGGTGCCCCATGGCGGCTTACGCCTCGATCACGTCCTCTGTTACTAAGTTTGCGCTCACCAGCTTGATGCTGGTGGCTCTGACGACGGGGGCCGAGGCCCGCGGATGGTTCGGCGCCGACAAAACGTCCTCCGAGGCATCGATTGCCCTGACCGATCTGCCGGTCCAGGGCCAGCGAACCTACCAGGCCATCCTTGACGGTGGCCCCTTCCGGTACGACAAAGACGGCACGGTATTCGGCAATCGCGAACGCATCCTGCCAGCGGCACGCCGCGGGCATTACCGCGAGTACACGGTGCCAACGCCCGGCGCGCGCAACCGCGGTGCCCGGCGGATCGTTTGCGGTGGCGAGCAGCGCACGGCGCCCGAAGCCTGCTGGTACACGGCGGACCACTATGCGAGTTTCAGACGGATTGCGCCATGAGCGATGACAACGACCTGAGCGGCGCCCCGAAGCGCCCCGACGAGATGATGATGACTATGGAAAGACCAGCGGATATGACCTTATCCCTTCGAGCCGTACGCCCGAACATCGTGCAATCGATCCGCGCGTTCCGCGTGAACGACCTGCAGGATGCCGCCAACGCGGCCGGCCAGCACTTCCTGTACGCCAACCTGGGCAACGCCCAGACCAAGCAGGACGTGCTCGACCTGATTGCCCAGCAGTTCACCTTCCCGGCGCACTTCGGCAAGAACTTCGACGCGCTGTACGACTGCATGACCGACCCGTTGCATAAATCGGGCCCGCAGCCTGGTTTCGTCATCGTGCTCGAACAGATTCCGGCCAACGCCAAGTTCGACAAGGAAGCGCGCGAGCAACTGCTCGACATCTTCCGCGACGCTTCGGACTACTGGGGCGATCGCAAGGTCCCGTTCCGCTGCTTCTATTCTTTTCTGTAGCCCGTTCTGCATCTACCAGCCAAGCAGAACGGGCGAACGAGGCTCAGCCGACCGCTGAAACCCTCGATGGCATCGAAGTCAACACCACCGCCACGGCAGCCGCCGCGGCCACGCCCGCCGCCAGCACCGAGCCGGCCGGCGAGAAAATGCCGACCGACAAGCTCGTCGACGTGTCGCCCCTGGCGCTGCGCATGAGCAGCCCCTTCAATGCGGGGTACTGGCTGGCAGCTGCGTAACTGCAACCGCTCGCCGCCACAAAAAAAGCCCGTCGTCGACGGGCTTTTTTCATGGGGGAACGGCCTGGGCCAGTGCAACGTATTCGGCCACCGGCACCTCCTCGGCCCGGCGCTGGATGTCGAACTCGCCGGTGAAGCCGTGCTCCCCCAGCCACTTGCCCAGCGTGTGCCGCAGGATCTTTCGGCGCTGACTGAAGGCGACCTGCACGATCTCGCCGAGCCGCGCCGCATCGACCGCCGGCGGCTGCGCGAGCGGCACCATGCGTACCACGGCGCTGTCCACGCGCGGTGGCGGATCGAAGCTCTCGGGCGGCACGAACAGCACGTTCTCCATGTCGTAGCGCCACTGCAGCATCACGCTCAGGCGGCTGTAGTCCGAGGTGGCGGGCCGGGCCACCATGCGGTCGATCACTTCCTTTTGCAGCATGAAGTGCTGGTCGGCGATCAGGTGGGCATAGCCCAGCAGGTGGAACAGGATCGGCGTGGAGATGTTGTAGGGCAGGTTGCCCACCACGCGCAGCGGTTTCGGTTCGGCCTTGGCCGCGAGTTCGGCGAAGTCGACCTTGAGCACGTCCGACTCGATGACATCCAGCTGCGGATGTTCGCGCAGCCGCTTGGCCAGGTCGCGGTCGAGCTCGATGACCGTCAGGCGGCCGAGCCGCTCGACCAGCGGCTGCGTGAGCGCCGCCAGCCCCGGCCCGATCTCGACCATCGCGTCGCCGGGCTGCGGCGCGATCGCCTGCACGATCCCGTCGATGATCCCGCCGTCGGACAAAAAGTGCTGTCCGAACCGCTTTCTTGCAATGTGCTGTGCCATCGCGGCCTAAGACGCTGTCGCGGCCATCAGGACTGCGGCGTCTCGCGGTATTCGACGTAGGCGCGCGCGCGCACTTCCTGCACCCAGGTGGCGAAGGCTTCTTCGACGCGCTGTTCGCGCAGCGCGGCACGTGCGGCTTCGCGCTGCTCCGACTGGCTCAGCTTGGCTTCGCGGCGGCCGACCACCTGGATCAGGTGGACGCCGAAGCGCGACACCACGGGGTCGCTGATCTGGCCCGGCGTGAGCCGGTCCATGGCTTCCTCGAACTCGGGCACGAACTGGCCGGGGCGCGACCAGCCGAGGTCGCCGCCTTCCTTGGCGCTCGCGTCCTGCGAGTTGTCGCGCGCCAGGCCGGCGAAGTCGGCGGTGCCGGCCTGCACGCGGCGCTTGAATTCCTGCAGCTGCGCCACCGCCTGCGCGGTCGTGCGCTTGGGGTCGTTCAGCAGCAGGATGTGGCGCACCTGGGTCTGGGTGATGGACGCATCCGACGAGCCCACCCGCGCCTTGGTCAGCACCTTGAGCACGTGGAAGCCGGCGCCCGAACGCACGGGTCCGGTGATGCCGTTCACCGCGGTCGATTGCGTGGCCTCGACGAACACCGGCGGATAGCGGTCGGCGCTGCGCAGGCCGAGCGCGCCGCCATTGGCACGGTCGGGCGAGTCGGAGTTCTCGCGCACCAGCTTGGCGAAGTCTTCGCCGCTGCGCGCGCGCTGTGCAAGGTCGGTGGCCTTCTTCTGCGCGGTCGCGACCTGCGCCTCGGTGGCGTTCTCGGGCACGGCCACCAGCAGCTGGGCGATGTTGAGATTGAGCAGGGCGTTGTTCTTGACGGCGCTTTCGCGCTGTTCGCGCAGGTACTCGTCGGCCTCGATGTCGCTGATCTTGACCTTGGACTCGACCTCGCGGTCGCGCAGGCGCGTGAGCAGCAGCTGGTCGCGCAGGTCGTTGCGGAATTCGCGCGGCGAGATGCCCTCGGCCACCACGCGGCTGCGCAGCTCGGTGAGGCTGATCTCGTTCTGGCGGGCCACGGTCTGCTCGGCCTGGTCGATCGCCACGTCATCGACCTTGATGCCGTTTTCCTTCGCCAGCTGCAGCTGCGCACGCTCGGTGATCAGACGCTCCAGCACGAGGCGCGTGAGTTCGGCGCGCGGCACGCGCTCGGCGTCCGGGTTCTCGCGGATCAGGCGCGTAACACGCGACTGCACCTCGGTGTTGGTGATGGGCTCGGAATTGACCAGCGCCACGATGTACTCGGCCGCGCGCTGCACCGGCGCCGCCGCGGGAGCTGCAGGGCGCGCCGCCGGCGGCACGATCCGGGGACCGGCACGCATGATGTCCGTGATGCCGCTGCCGGAACGAAAGCCCTGTGCGCCGGCCGTTGCGGCGATGGCCGCAAGGCAACCCAGGGTGATGAGGGAACGGATGTGTTTCATGGCGTGAACGGTCGTCGTTTCAGTCGTAATTGGTGAAGCGGCTCGGCGCTTCGGTCGGTTGACGCAGCGGCTGGTAGCGCTGGATGTTCTGTCGCAGCGCCTGCATCGGACTCGATCCGATGCTGGAGAAACCGACGAATTCGAGCTGGAACATGATGCGGGTGTTGGCCGTCACCTGGCCGGTGGTGATGCGCTGCAGCACCACGCGGCTGATCCAGCAGCAGCCGTCGTACTCGACCCCGAGCACGCCGTCCGTGAGCTTCTTGTCCTGCAGGCTGTAGTTGAGGCGGCCCACGGCGTACCAGCGCCCGCCGCCTTCGCCCTTGCCCGGCCCGAGGTCCTTGCCCTTGTCGCCCCACAGGTCGTTGAGCGGCCATTGCCAGCCGAAGTCGATCGACTTGTTGCCGTCGGTGGCCGTGGGCGTGCTCGGCGCCTGGTAGCGGAAGGCGGCGCTGAGGTTGCGGTACGGGCCCGGGTTGTAGCGCGCGCTGATCGCGCTGCGCGTGGAACGGCGCGAATCGGGGTTGTACTGAAGCAGCGTGTCCAGGCTCCACTTGGGCGTCCAATTGATCTGGGCGCCCAGCAGCAGGTCGCTGGTGCGGTCGGTGACCGGCGCGACGCCCGGCAGCGTGACCTTCTGATCGGCAAAACGGAAGCGCTGCGCGATGCCGAAGCGCACGGCTTCCACGCCGGTGCCCGGGTCGATCAGGCGGGACGTGACGCCCAGCGTGAGCGCGTTGGTGTCCGAGATGCGGTCCGCGCCCGAGAACGTGTTCTCGGTGTAGATGGTCGCGAAGCTGAAGTCGTTGGCGGCCGAGTCGTAGTTCGGCAGCATGCTCTGGTTGCGGTACGGCGTGTACACGTAGTACGCGCGCGGCTCCAGCGTCTGGCGGAAGGCACGGCCGAAGTAGCTGGCATCGCGCTCGAAGACCAGGCCGCTGTCCAGGCTGAAGGTCGGCACGACGCGGTTCGACGAGGTCGGGAAGAAGTACAGCTGGCTCGGGTTGTACGGCATCCCGTTCACGTAGTCGATGCCGTTGACCGACACCTTCGGAATGGACGACTGCGGCAGGTAGTAGTTGTACGAGGTCGCGTGCAACTGCAGCTTGGGGATGACGAAGGAGCTCGGCGTGAGGAACGGCCGGCTGATCGCCGCCTGCGCGAACACGCGGTCACCGTCGGGCTGCGACTGCTGGAGCAGATCGAAGCCAGGCTGGCCGGCCAGGATTGTGTTGACGCGAAAGCGCGAGTAGTCGGTGTTCAGCGAAACGTCGAAGCCGTGCCAGTCGTACTTGGCGTAGTTGGCCGTGATCTGCGGCATGCGGTCGTACGACGGCACGACCGGCGACAGGTTGTACTGCAGCGTCTGGTAGCGCAGGGCACGTACGGCGCCGCTCCAGTCGCCCTTGGTCCAACTCACCGCACCCTCATTCGGCAGCTGGCGCTGCGCAAGCGTCGGCGTGCGCGTGAAGTCGCGCCAGTAGTCGTTGTCGCTGACACGGTTGATCGTGAGGCTGGCCGACAGCGAGTCCAGGCCCAGCGCCTTGGCGTCGAAGTCGTGGCGATGGTTGAGCCACAGGCCCCAACGCTTGCTGCTGTGGGGCGGCTTGCCGAAGTTCAGGTCCTTGAGCGCGATCTCGCCGTTGTTCAGCTTCTGCAGCTGCTCGGCGCGCGCCTCGTTGTAGCGCTGGCCCACGAGGCGGTCGCTGCCCATCAGGTCCAGGCGGATGCTGCCGCTGTAGTCCTTCTCAAGGTAGCGGAATTCGCTGGCCAGGTTGAGCCCGCGCTTGCTCATCAGCGTGGGCGTGAAGGTGGCGTCGCGGTTGGGTGCGATGTTCCAGTAATAGGGCTGCGCGACCTCGAAGCCGTTGGTGTTGTCCAGCCCGATGGTGGGCGGCAGCAGGCCGCTCTTGCGCTCGTTGGACAGCGGGAAGGTCACGCGCGGGATCGGCGGCGTCGTGATGCCCATGAAGCTCATGCGCGCATCGATGGCAACGCCCTCGTTTTCCTCGGTGTCGGTGGTCAGCGTGGCGGCGGTCAGCAGCCAGGCCGGCATCCAGCCGGGAAAGTCCTCGCGGCGGCAGGTGGTGTAGCTGGCGCGCCGCGCGATCGAGACGTTGGAGTCGACGAAGTCGATGCGCTCGGCCTCGCCGTGGCCGCCGGTCGCGAGGAAGCGGTAGCGCACGTTGTTGAAGAAGCCCTCGAAGGTCTCGAGCTTGAGTTCCAGCTCGGGGCCCTCGTACACGTTGCCGGCCTGGTTGACCCGCACGTTGCCGGTGGCCTTGGCGCGGTCGTCGGGCTGGTAGTACTCGAGGCGGTCGGCCGTGATGGCGACCGGGCCACGGCGCAGCGTGGCGTTGCCCTCGACCACGGTCTCGAGGTCGGGGCGGCCGGAAATGCGGTCGCCGGTGACAAGGCTGGGCAGCTGGCTGCGTTGCACGGGCGTCAGCGTCTCGGTGAGCAGCGGCGTGCGCTTCAGCGTGAGCGGTCCCTCAAGCACACCGGCTTGCTGGGCGAAGGCGCCATGCGCGTGCAGCAGCGCCAGCGACAGCACGGCCAGTGGCAGCGGCGGGCTCGAACGTCGCAAGGCAGCGCGTGGGGTCGTAGGCATCGATTCGGAACGAAAAATCGTCGGGACGGCGCGGCAAGCCGGCGGGTTGCGGGGTCCGGCAGCCACCCCGCCCGGTCGGATCGACCTCGAGCAGGGGTGCCGCGCCAGGCGGATTTGTAGAATTGATTATCCATGACAGCACCTTCGACCCCGGCGTCCACGACCCCACTCCCCGCCCAGGCCATTCTCTGGACAGATCCGCAGCGGGCCGAAGCGTTCCGGGGCTGGCTGGCCGGCATTGCCGACACCCGGCAACTGCGCCCGGACACCGTCCGACTGGCGTCGGCCGACGCGAGCTTTCGCCGCTACTTCCGCCTCGACACCACTGACGGCGGCACGCGCATCGTGATGGATGCGCCTCCCGACAAGGAAAACAGCGCCCCCTTCGTGCAGGTGGCGCAACTGATGACCGAGGCCGGCGTGACGGCGCCACAGGTGCTCGAATGGGACCGCGACCACGGCTTCCTGCTGCTCGACGACCTGGGCCGCCAGACCATGCTCGACGTGATCGACCCGGCCCGCCCGGACGCCAACCGGCCGCTCTACGACCTGGCCATCGACGCGCTGATCCGTTGGCAGCTGGCCTCGAAACCCGGCGTGCTGCCGCCTTACGACCGTGCGCTGCTCGAGCGCGAACTGGCGCTCTTTCCCGAGTGGTACATCGGCAAGCACCGCGGCGTGGCCGTCGAGGGCCAGCTGAAGGAGCGCCTGGACCGCGCCTTCGCGCTGATCGTCGAGAACAACCTCGCGTCGCCGAGCGTCTACGTGCACCGCGACTTCATGCCGCGCAACCTGATGGTGGGCGACGACGCCGGCCAGCCGCTGGGCGTGCTCGACTTCCAGGACGCGGTCTACGGCCCCATCACCTACGACATCGCCAGCCTGATGCGCGACGCCTTCCTCAGCTGGGACGAGGAGTTCGTGCTCGACATCACCATCCGCTACTGGACCGCCGCGCGCAAGGCCGGGCTGCCGGTCGACGAGGACTTCGGCGCCTTCTACCGCGCGGTCGAATGGATGGGCCTGCAGCGCCACCTCAAGGTGGCCGGCATCTTCGCGCGCCTCACGCTGCGCGACGGCAAGCCGCGCTACCTGGCCGACACACCTCGCTTCATCGCTTACATCCGTGCCACCGCCAGCCGCTACATCGAACTGAAGCCGCTGCTGCGCGTGATCGACGAGGTCGAGGGCACCACGGCCGTCACCGGCTTCGCCTACGGCCGAGTCTGAAGAGAAACTGAAAAAAGCCAAAAAAGAAAATCGCTGTAGCGCCCGTACCACGGGCGCCATCAGCTCCTGATCTCATCGCATGCCCCGTTTTCACTGCTCCGTGCCGCTGACCGCCGGCGCCAGCCTGGCGCTGCCGCCGGGCGCCGCGCGCCATGTGCAGGTGCTGCGCATGCAGCCCGGCGACACGCTCACCCTGTTTGACGGCGCGGGCGGCGAGTACGCCGCGACGGTCGAGCGCATGGGCCGCAGCGAGGTCGCCGTGGCGGTCGGTACCCACACGCCGGTGGAGCGCGAAGCGGCCCGCGCCGTGCATCTCGCGGTCGGCATGCCGGCCAACGAGCGCATGGACTGGCTGGTCGAGAAGGCCACCGAGCTCGGCGTGGCCAGCATCCAGCCGCTGGCCACGGCGCACGGCGTGCTGCGCCTGTCGGGCGAGCGCGCCGAGAAGAAACGGACGCACTGGGAAGCCATCGCCGTTGCGGCCTGCGAGCAGTGCGGTCGCAACCGCGTGCCGGTGATCCATCCGGTGCAGTCCTTCTCAGGCTGGCTCGGCGGCGCTGCTGCCGCGGATACGGCAGCGACGCGCTTGGTACTGAGTCTGGCCGACGGCACGCGCGCCGTCACCGCCGTGGCCGCAGAGACACCCACCGCACAACCGGCGCTCGTGCTCAGCGGCCCCGAAGGCGGCCTCAGCGCCACCGAGGAGCAGGACGCCATCGCGCGCGGCTTCGCACCGGCCACGCTCGGCGCGCGGGTGCTGCGCGCCGAAACCGCGGCGCTCGCGGCGCTGGTGTCGCTCGTCGGCGCCTGAGCGGTTCGGGGAGTGTTTTCCGCGAGGCGCACACCGGGCGCCTGCGGAACAATGGCCGCTTCGTTTTTCTTGTTCAATCCGCCTCCCGGAAGGACCGCTCCCCCCATGCCTCGTTCATCCCGCGCGTTTCGTCTCGCCCCCCTTGTCCTGGCCGCGCTGTGCGCCATGCCCGCCGTTCACGCCCAAAGTCAGGCCGTTGCGCCCACACCGGCGCAGGTCAGCCCCGCGGTCGACCAGGCCTACACCCAGCTCATGGCCTCGCCCGCGATCCGCAAGCTGCTGGAATCGGTCAAGGCCGACCACGAACGCACGGTCGAAGAACTGAAGACGCTGACCGAGATCGAGGCGCCGCCCTTCAAGGAACAGAAGCGCGCCGAAGCCTTCCTGGCGCGCCTGAAAGCCCTCGGCCTGCCCGACGCGAAGATCGACGCCGAGGGCAACGTGATCGGCCTGCGCAAGGGCACGGGCAACGGCCCCAAGCTGCTCATTTCGGCGCACCTGGACACCGTCTTTCCGGCCGGCACCGACGTCAAGGTGAAGGAGCGCGACGGCAAGCTCTTCGCGCCCGGCATCGGTGACGACACGCGCGGCCTGTCGGTGCTACTGTCATGGCTCAAGGTGCTCAACGACAACAAGATCCAGACCGTGGGCGACCTGGTGATCGTCGCCAACGTCGGCGAGGAAGAGCTGGGCAACCTGCGCGGCATGAAGGCCATCTTCCGCGACCACCTGGACATCGACGGCATGGTCGGCCTGGAGCCCTCGCCCGACGGCCACGTGCTGGTGCTCGGCACCGCGAGCCATCGCTACGAAGTCACCTTCAAGGGCCCGGGCGGCCACAGCTTCGGCGCCTTCGGGCAGGTGCCCAGCGCGATCCACGGCATGGGCCGCGCCATCGCCAAGATCGCCGAGGTACGCACGCCCAGCTTCCCCAAGACCACCTTCACCGTCGGCACCGTCGGCGGCGGCACCTCGGTGAACACCATCGCGCCGGATGCGCGCATGGCCATCGACATCCGCTCGGACGACATGGCCTCGCTGCTCGAGACCGAGAAGAAGATCCTCGCCACGCTCGACGAAGCCGTGGCGGAAGAGAACAAGCGCTGGAACGTGAGCAGCCTGAGCGTGAGCACCAAGCTGATCGGCGACCGCCCGGGCGGCCGCACGCCGCCCGACTCGGTGATCGTCGAGGCCGCCACGCGCGCCAACAGTGCTTTCGGCCACAAGACGCTGCTGCGCGGCGGCAGCACGGATGCGAACGTTCCCATTTCGCTGGGCATCCCGGCCATCATCATCGGCGGCGGCGGCAAGTCGGGCGGATTCCACTCGCTGGGCGAGTCGATTGACGTGACAGATGCATGGAAAGGCGCGCAGAATTCGCTCGTCACCGTGCTCGGCCTGGTCGGTGTGCAGGGCGTCAGCCCCGCGCTCCTGCCGAAACGCGCAGCACGCAGCAAGTAATTTGTCACGTTGCCAGTTCGAAAGTGGCCCCGCCACTTTCGGCAAGCGGGTCGCCACATTGGAAAATGTGAGCGTTTCTGTCACACACCAAGGAATGGTCATGGGGTTGCTCGATTCGGTACTCGGTCAGGTGCTAGGAGGCGCTGCACAGCAGCAGCAACCGCAAGGCGGTGGCCTCGGGGGATTGGGAGATCTCGGAAGCCTCGCCGGCGCCCTGGGCGGCCTGCTTGCCAACAACGGCGGGCAGGGCGGCCTCGGCGGCATGGTCTCGAAATTCGAGCAGGCGGGCATGGGCGACGTGATCGGCTCCTGGATCGGCAACGGTGAAAACAAGCCGGTGTCGGGCGATCAGTTGCAGAACGCGCTGGGCGGCGACACGATCGCCGCCATCGCTTCCAAACTCGGCATCAACGCACAAATGCTGCTGCCGATGCTGGCCACCATGCTGCCGGCCCTCATCAACCAGCTCACGCCGCAGGGCAAGGTGCCCGAGCAGGGCCTCGGCAACCAGGACGACCTGCTGGGCTCGCTCAGCGGACTGCTTCAAGGCAACAAGCCGACCTGACCTGCCACCCGGCGAATTTCATTCTCAGAATTCCGGCGCCCGCGAGGGCGCTTTTTTTGGCCGGCGCCTTGCCTTCGTCGCCCAATCGCGTAGAACCGCGCCCCATGAATCGCAATCTGTGGCTCCTGGCCATCTGCCAGGGCCTGCTCCTGACCAACAACGTCACCTTCATCGCCATCAACGGCCTTGTCGGCCTGGGCATCGCTCCGCAGGGCTGGATGGCCACGCTGCCGGTGATGGGCTACGTGGTGGGCGGCGCGCTGAGCACGGGGCTGGTGGCACGCACGCAGCAGCGCTTCGGCCGCCGCGGTTCGTTCCAGATCGGGCTGGCGGTGGCGGTCGGCTCGGCGCTGCTGTGCGCCTACGCGGCGTCCTCGAAGAACTTCTGGCTGCTGTGCTTCGCGACCGTGGTCGCGGGCTACTACAACGCCAACGCCGGGCTCTACCGTTTCGCGGCGGCCGAACTGGCACTGCCGGCCTGGCGCGAGAAGGCCGTGTCGATGGTGATGGCCGGCGGCCTGATCGGCGCGGTGGCGGGGCCGAACCTGGCGACCTTCACGCGCGAAGCGCTCTCCGTGCCCTTCGCCGGCGCCTACATCGCGCTGGCGGCGGTGGCATTGCTCTCGATGGCAGTGATGCATTTCATCGAGTTCCCACCGTCACCGACACGCAAGGAAGCCGCCGGCGGCAGGCCGCTGGGCGAGATCATGCGCCAGCCCGTGTTCATCGTGTCGGCCGCTGCGGGCGCGCTGAGCTACGGCGTGATGAACCTGCTGATGGCCGCCACGCCCATCGCAATGCAGATCTGCAGCCTGCCGTTTTCCGACGCGGCGCTGGTGCTCGAATGGCACGTGATCGGCATGTTCGCGCCGGGCTTCTTCACCGGCCACCTGATCCGCCGCTTCGGCACGCTGCCGGTGATGGGGGTGGGGCTGGCGCTCAACCTCGGCTGCATCGTGGTGGCGCTGTCGGGCGTGGACCTGCACCACTTCCTGGTGGCGCTGTTCCTGCTGGGCGTGGGCTGGAATTTCCTGTTCACCGGCAGCACGACGCTGTCGCTCACGGCCTACACGGCCGAGGAGCGCGACCGGGCCCAGGGCGCGCTCAACTTCTGCGTGTTCGCGACGCTGGCGCTGACCTCGTTCGCCTCTGGCGTGCTGGTGACCACGCAGGGCTGGCAGCTGTTGAACTACGGCTCACTGGTGCCGGTGGCCCTGACCGGCGCCGCGCTGCTCTGGCTCGCTCAGACGCAACGCCGGCGCGCGCCGGTGGCCAAGGCCTGAGCCTCAGGCCACGCGCGCGGGAACAGCCGCCGCCGGAAACCGCCGGTCGAGCCAGCGCTGCAGCGTGTCGAACACGGGCTCCGCATCGAGTTCGTTGAAGAGCTCGTGGTACAGCGCGTCGAAGCACTTCGCCTCGACGTTGCCGCTGGGCGCGGCAGCGGCCGCGAAGGCGCGGCTGGCCGCCGGCCGCACGAGCCGGTCGTCGCCCGCGTAGACCAGCAGCGTGGGCACCGGCCAGCGCGCCGCGTGCTGCTGCACCGTGGCACCTTCGTAGGCGAGAAAACGCGCCAGCCGGCTGCCGATACGGTCATGCGTGAGCGGATCGTCGCGGTAGGCCTGCACCACCACCGGGTCGTGCGAGAGGTAGTTGTCGTCGAGCCCGTTGCCCACGCGCAGGTTGGGCGCGATGCGCGGCAGCACCGCCAGCAGCATCTTCTGGAAACCGTTCAGCCCCGGGTCGAGCCCCGGCGACGAGAGCACCAACGCATCGACCGACCGCACGCCGCGCGCCACCAGGCTCGCGGCGACCAGGCCGCCCAGGCTGTGGCCCAGCAGCACCAGCGGCACACCGGGGTTCTCGCGGCGCGCATCGTCGATCACCAGGGCCAGGTCGTCGACCAGCCGCAGCTCGCTGGGCAGGCCGCCGCGCGCACCGGTGGATTCGCCGTGACCGTGGTGGTCGTGCGCCCAGACCGCGAAGCCCCAGCCGTGCAACTGCTTGGCCAGGCCGTGGTAGCGCCCCGCGTGCTCGCCCAGCCCGTGCACCACGACCACCACGGCGCGGGGCCTGCCAGCGGCGGGCAGCCGCCGCAGCGCCAGCGTCTCGCCGTCCGGCGTGGACAGCGCCACGCGATGTGGCAAGGGCAGCGCGTCGCTCATGGGTGCACCCTTGGCGCTGCGCGCCGTCCCGCCAGGCGGGAGCGAGCTTGCTTGGGGCGGCCCGGCGCGGCGCTCAAGCCGCCACCGGCTCCGCAGCCGCAGCGCGGTGCGCCACCGGCAGGGCGGCGATGACCTCGGCCACGGCGGCCGTCAGCTTCTTGGCATAGGGCACATGCAGGAACTCGTTGGGGCCGTGCGCGTTGCTCTTCGGGCCCAGCACGCCGCAGACCATCATCTGCGCCGTCGGGAAGCCGGCGCTCAGCATGTTCATCAGCGGGATCGTGCCGCCCTGGCCGATGTAGCCGCACGAAGCGCCGAAGTGCGCGCGCGAGGCCTTGTTGAGCGCGTCCTCGAACCACGGCGTGATGGTGGGGGCGTTCCAGCCGGTGGCACCGCCGCCGCTTTCGAAGGTGACGCGCGCCTGGTAGGGCGCATTGTCTTCGAGCAGGGCCTTGAGCTTTTGCACCGTCTCGGCCGCATCGACCAGCGGGGGCAGGCGCAGCGAGAGCTTGAAGGCGGTGTAGGGACGCAGCACGTTGCCCGCGTCCTTCAGGGCCGGGAAGCCTTCGGCGCCGGTGACCGACAGCGTGGGCTTCCAGGTGCGGTTGAGCAGCGCCTCGACCGGGTCGGTGGTGGTCGGCAGCGCGAACATGGTCGAGCCGCCGCAGTCGTAGTGCGCCCACGGGAAGCGCTTGTAGACCTCGTCGCCGAGGATGGCCGCGGTGGCCTTGGCCTGCGCCAGGCGGTCGGCCGGCACTTCGCAATGGAAGCTGGCGGGCAGCAGGCGCCCCGTGGCGCTGTCTTCGAGGCGGTCGAGCACCTGCCGCATGATGCGAAAGCTCGAGGGCACCAGGCCCGAGGCGTCGCCCGAGTGGATGCCTTCGGTCAGCACCTCGACCTTGAGCGTGCCACTGGCCATGCCGCGCAGCGAGGTCGTGAGCCACAGCTGGTCGTAGTTGCCGGCGCCCGAATCCAGGCAGATCACCAGCTCGACCTCGCCCAGGCGCGGACGCAGCGCGTCGACGTAGGGCAGCAGGTCGTAGGAGCCGCTTTCCTCGCAGGTCTCGATGAGGCCGACGATGCGGGGGTGCGCCACGCCCTGGGCCTTGAGCGCCTGCAGCGCGGCCACGCTGGCGTACACGGCGTAGCCGTCGTCGGCGCCGCCGCGGCCGTAGAGCAGGCCGTTCTCGTACTTGGGCGTCCACGGGCCGAGGTCGTTGCGCCAGCCGGTGAATTCGGGTTGCTTGTCGAGGTGGCCGTACATGAGCACGGTCTCGGTCATGTTCGTACCGGTGGCCGGCACTTCGAAGAACAGCACCGGCGTGCGGCCTTCCAGGCGCACGATCTCCAGCTTCAGGCCCTCGACCTTCTGCGCCTCGACCCAGGCCGCGGCGTTGCGCAGCACGGTCTCCAGGTAGCCGTTGGCCGACCAGTCCTTGTCGAAGCCGGGCGACTTGGCGGGAATGGCGATGTAGTCGGTGAGTTGCTTGACGATGTCGCCGTCCCATCGGGCGGTGACATCAGAGAGGGCGCGCGTCGCGTCGAGCGTGCCGGCGGGCATTTCACGGTGCAGGGGGGCGTTCATCGGGGGATTCTCCGCGGGGACGAAAAAACGCATTTTGCGCCTCGCCGCGAGCGCGCGTAGAGTGCGGGCGATCTCAAAACCCGGAGCGCAATGTGAGCAAGGCAACATCGACGCGGATCAAGGTGGGGATCGGCGGCTGGACCTACGAGCCCTGGCGCGACAACTTCTACCCCAAGGGCCTGGCCCACGCGAAGGAGCTGAACCACGCCAGCCGGCAGGTCAGCGCCATCGAGATCAACGGCACCTACTACAGCACCTTCAAGCCCGAGACCTTCCGCAAGTGGCGCGACGACACGCCCGACGACTTCGTGTTCTCGATGAAGGCCTCGCGCTTCACCACCAACCGCAAGGTGCTGGCGACCGCGGGCGAGTCGATCCAGCGTTTCATCGACAGCGGTGTTGCCGAGCTGGGCGACAAGCTCGGGCCGATCGTCTGGCAGTTCATGCCGACCAAGCAGTTCGATGCGGAAGACTTCGAAGCCTTCCTGGAGCTGCTGCCCAAGAAGGAAGGCAGCCGCGCGCTGCGCCACGTGATGGACGTGCGCCACGAGAGCTTCATCGTGCCCGCCTACAAGGCGCTCGCGAAGAAGCACAAGGTGTCGACCGTGTTCACCGACGCCGACAAGTTTCCATCGTTCGAGGAGCCCGAAGGCGACGTCGCCTATGCGCGGCTCATGATGGCCGACGCGTCGCTCGCGACCGGCTACGCGCCCAAGGCGCTGGACACCTGGGCCGCGCGCGCGCAAGGCTGGACCACGACGCCGAAGGCGCGCGACGTGTTCGTGTATTTCATCAACGGCGCCAAGGAAAAGGCACCGGCCGCGGCCGGTGCCTTGCTGCAGCGCCTGGGGTGGGCGCCGCCGGCTGCAGACGCAGCAATGGCCGCCGCCGCGGACAAGCCGAAGCCGGCGGCCAAGAAGGCCCCACCGAAAAAGAAAGCGCCCTGATCGACGATCGTCAGACCGGGCGCGTCAGGTGCCTCAGGCGGCGGCCTGCAGCGACGGCTTGGCGCCGAAGCTGATTTCGCCCGACAGCTGGCCGCCTTCTTCGATCACGATCTTGCCGTAGCGGATCTTGCCGGTGACCTTGCCGGTCGAGTGGATGACGAGCTTCTCGCGCACGGTGAGGTTGCCGTCGAACACGCCGCGGATCTCGGCGATGTCGATCTCGGCCGAGCCCTTGAACTCGCCCTGTTCGGCGATCTGCATCAGGCGCGAATCCATCGTCGCCTCGACCAGGCCTTCGACCACGAGCGTGTCGCAATCGGTGATCTCGACGCCCTTGAGCTTGATGTTCGGGCCGACAGTGAGCTTGCTGCCGCCTTCCTTGGCAGCAGGAGCGGCCGCCGGGGCCAGGCCGGCCTGTGCAGTCAACGAGGAGGGATTGACGGGAGTGCCCGAGAGATTGGTGCCCGAACCAACCAGCGGTGCGGGACGGGACGTCAGCGAGTCGGTGTCACGATCACGCTTGCCGAAAAAGGGGGACTGTGTGGCCAATGGGGAGCTCCTCAAGAAAGGGGACTATCGTAAGAACGCACTCACGGCATGCGGCACTTCATTGCGCAATAAGCGTAACTGAATAAGTCGCCCGGGGCCCCTGACAATGCCCCGCATGACCCGCCTGATCCGACCGAACATCGAAGCCCTGTCCACGCCCGCCGCCACCGACTCGCGGTTCGACAAGCCTGCGCGCGGCTGGCGGCGCACGCTGTTCACCGTGATCTTCGAGGCCGACACCCCCGCCGGCCTGTGGTTCGACCTGACGCTCATCGCGGTGATCGTGACCAGCGTGCTGGTCGTCATCCTGGACAGCGTGCAGTCGATCCGCGACCAGTGGCGGCCTCTGTTCAATGCCCTCGAATGGGTGTTCACGATTCTCTTCACGCTGGAGTACATCGCGCGGCTGTGCTGCGTGAACAAGCCGCTGCGCTACGCGCTGAGCTTCTACGGCGTGATCGACCTGCTGGCGCTGCTGCCGACCTTTCTCGTGGCCTTCGCGCCCGAGCTGGCGTACCTGATCGACGTGCGCATCCTGCGGCTGCTGCGCGTGTTCCGCATCTTCAAGCTGTCGCGCTATTCGGTGGAGTACCGCGCGCTGGTGTCGGCGGTGGCATCGAGCCGCCGGAAGATCACGGTGTTCGTGGGCTTCGTGATGTTGGTGGTGCTGGTGATGGGCACGCTGATGTATGTGGTCGAAGGCCCGACGCACGGCTTCACCAGCATTCCGGTGGCGATCTACTGGGCCATCTCCACCATGGCCACGGTCGGCTTCGGCGACCTCGTGCCCAAGACCGACCTGGGCCGCGCGATCGCCTCCGTGATGATGCTGCTGGGCTGGGGCGTGCTGGCCGTGCCCACCGGCATCGTCACGGCCGAGATGACGCGGCGCGGCGTCGACGACGACCTGGCGGAGCCGATCGCGCTCGCCTCGCGTGGCGTGCTCGCGCTGGCGGCGGAGCCGGCTTCAGGCAAGGCGCCGGCGAAGCGGCTCACGCCGTCGGCCAGACGACGCGCCCTTGCGCAGCATCGTCGAGGCGCGCGATGAAGGCATCGGCCTCGGGTGCGGGGAGCGCGAAGGCAAAGCGCACGTCGTCGCCGTGCTGCACGTCTTCGAGCACCGCGCCGATGGCGGCCAACTCGCGCCGCACCAGCCCCTCGAGCGCGTAGGGCACGGCGCACTGCAGGTGGCGCTGGCGCACGAGCGGCACCAGCGTGGCGCCGAGCAGGGCCTGGGCCACGGCGTCGGTGTAGGCCCGCACGAGGCCGCCGGCACCGAGCTTCACGCCGCCGAAGTAGCGCACCACGGTGGCGAGCGCGCCTTCCACCTGCTGGTGGCGCAGCACCTCGAGCATGGGGCGCCCGGCCGTGCCGCCGGGCTCGCCGTCGTCGTTCGCGGCCGACTGGCCGCCGGCCATCAGGGCCCAGCACACGTGCGCAGCGCCCGGGTGTTCGGCGCGCAGCGAGGCGACCACGGCCAGCGCGGCCGCGCGGTCGGGCACCGGTTGCACGCAGCCGATGAAGCGGCTTTTCTTGATGAGCAGGTCGCTGTGAACCGGCTGCGCGAGCGTGAAGCTCATTCCGACCCGATGTCCGTGCGGTGCAGGGGCGGCGTGCTCAGCCGCCCCGCTCGAACTTGAACACCGCCGTGCTGGCGCGCGCGTTGGGCAGCCAGCGCACGTCGCGGCCGTTCTGCAGGCCGAAAGCGTCGAGCACGCGCAGGTTGTTCTTGCCGGCCAGCACCTCGAAGTCCTTGTAGGTGCCGACGCGGATGTTGGGCGTGTCGTACCACTGGTAGGGCAGGCGGCGCGTCACGGGCATGCGCCCGCGCGCCACGCTCAGGCGGTTGGGCCAATGCGCGAAATTGGGAAAGGCGACGATGCCGAAGCGGCCCACGCGCGCGGTCTCGCGCAGCATGACCTCGGCATTGCGCAGGTGCTGCAGCGTGTCGATCTGCAGCACCACGTCGAAGGTGGCGTCGTCGAACATCGCCAGACCTTCGTCGAGGTTGAGCTGGATCACGTCGACGCCGCGGCGGATGCACTGCAGCACGTTGCCGTCGGCGATCTCCACGCCGTAGCCGGTGCAGCCGCGTTCGCGCTGCAGCAGGTCGAGCAGGGCGCCGTCGCCGCAGCCCAGGTCGAGCACGCGCGAGCCTTGGGGCACAAGCTGTGCAATCAGTCGTTGGTGTGCAAGGTCGCTCATTGGAATTCCTTGGCGACGCGTTCGAAGTACGAGCGCACCACGCCCATGTAGCGCACGTCGTCGAGCAGGAAGGCGTCGTGGCCGTGCGGCGCGTCGATCTCGGCGTAGCTCACGTTGCGGCGGTTGTCGAGCAGCGCCTTCACGATCTCGCGGCTGCGCGCGGGCGAGAAGCGCCAGTCGGTCTTGAAGCTCACGAGCAGGAACTTGGCCGTGGCCTGCGCGAGCGCGGTGCTGAGCTGGCCGCCGTGGTGGCGCGCAGGGTCGAAGTAGTCGAGCGCGCGGGTGATCAGCAGGTAGGTGTTGGCGTCGAAGTACTCGCTGAACTTGTCGCCCTGGTAGCGCAGGTAGCTTTCGATCTGGAACTCGATGTCCTGCGTGGAATAGCGGTAGTCGAGCCCCGCCACCTCGCCCTCGACGGCGCTGCGCAGGATGCGCCCGAACTTGGCGTTCATCACGTCGTCGCTCAGGTAGGTGATGTGGCCGATCATGCGGGCGATGCGCAGGCCGCGCTTGGGCACCACGCCGTATTCGTAGAAATGGCCACCGTGGAAGTCGGGGTCGGTCACGATGGCGCGGCGCGCCACCTCGTTGAAGGCGATGTTCTCGGCCGTGAGGTTGGGCGCGCTGGCCACCACCACGGCGTGCCGCACGCGGTCGGGGTACTGCAGCGTCCACGACAGCGCCTGCATGCCCCCGAGGCTGCCGCCCATCACGGCCGCGAGCGTCTGGATGCCGAGCGCATCGAGCAGCGCGGCCTGGGCGTCGACCCAGTCTTCGACCGTGACCACCGGGAAGTCGGCGCCGTAGACGCGGCCGGTGGCGGGGTTCACGTGCATCGGGCCGGTCGAGCCGAAGCAGGAGCCGAGGTTGTTGACGCCGATCACGAAGAAGCGGTCGGTGTCCAGCGGCTTGCCCGGGCCCACCATGTTGTCCCACCAGCCCTCGGAGCGGGCCTGGCCCTCGTACACGCCCGCGACGTGGTGCGAGGCGTTGAGCGCATGGCACACCAGCACCGCATTGCTGCGCTCGGCGTTGAGGGTGCCGTAGGTTTCGTAGGCGAGCGTGTAGCCGCTGATCGAGGCGCCGCTGCGCAGGGCCAGCGGGCCTGCGAACTGCATCGACTGCGGGGTGACGACCAAAGGTGACGACGACATGAATGAAAAAACCCGGCCTCGCCAAAAACGAGCCGGGTTCGGCAGCCGTCTTTAGCAGAATTTATAAAGCGCCCGCAAGCTGAAGCAAATCGGCGCAGGGCAAGTATAGCCCCGTGACTTTTTCCTGCTACCAGCCAATGATCATCACGACGCCCAGCACCAGGAAGATCGCCGCCGAGATGCCGTGCACCAGCTTGATCGGCACGCGCCGCACGATCTTGTCGCCCAGCCACACGACCGGCGCATTGGCCAGCATCATGCCCAGCGTGGTGCCGACGACGACCCAGGCGTAGTCCTGCGTGAAGCGGGCGGCCAGCATGACGGTGGCGATCTGGGTCTTGTCGCCCATCTCGGCCAGGAAGAAGGCGATCACCGTGGTGCCGAAGACGCCGAACTTCGAGACGCCGGGGGCGTCGTCTTCATCGAGCTTGTCGGGAATCAGCATCCAGACGGCCATGGCGATGAACGAGCCGCCCAGGATCCAGCGCAGCACCTCGGGACCGAGCCAGCGCGTGATGTAGTTGCCGACCGCGCCGGCCAGCGCGTGGTTGATGACCGTGGCGACAAAGATGCCGAGCACGATCGGCCAGGGTTTCCTGAAGCGCGCGGCCAGCAAAAGGGCCAGGAGTTGGGTCTTGTCGCCCATTTCGGCGAGCGCGACCACGCCCGTTGCAACGAGAAAAGCTTCCATGATGGATGTGGGGTTCCTTGGGCCGAAGGACGCAATTGACCGCACAACACCTTCGGCCATATTCCCGAAGTTGTGCGGTCAAAGGTCTCGCCAGGTGTGTTCACTGCACGCGCCATGTCCTCGTGGGGCAAGGACAAGTCTGTTGACGCGGGCCCTTCTCGTATGCGGAAGGCGGCTACTCCCCAATGACCGGCGAATTGTAGCCGCATCGTCAATTCCCTCGGCTCAAACAGGTAGGCGTGCGCTAACTTCTACTAGTTTCGAAAGGTGCTACCTCAAGACGCAAATTCCTGCTTGCTTTTTTGATATTTCACCCATAATGCACGAGCATCCCTCTTGATTTTGGGCGGGAGCAATTCGGTGATCGGTCAGTTTCGCGCGGCTCGGCGGCTCTCGTTTGAGTGATGCTTTCGGGACTCCATCGCTTTTCTTGATGTGTTTATAGGAGTCCCTTGATGGGCAACAAACTCTACGTCGGCAACCTGCCTTACTCGGTGCGCGACGGTGATCTCGAGCAGGCCTTCGGCCAGTTCGGCGCAGTGACCAGCGCCAAGGTCATGATGGAGCGCGACACGGGTCGCTCGAAGGGCTTCGGCTTCGTCGAGATGGGCAGTGACGCGGAAGCACAGGCCGCCATCAACGGCATGAACGGCCAACCCCTGGGCGGCCGCAGCGTGGTCGTCAACGAAGCACGTCCCATGGAAGCACGTCCCCCCCGCAGCGGTGGCGGCGGCTACGGCGGCGGCGGTGGTGGCCGCTCCGGCGGCGGCGGTGGCCGTTCGTTCGGTCGCTGACAAGACACCGCGGGTGGCACGCCACCCGGAAATTGGAAAAGGGCACCTCGGTGCCCTTTTCTTTTGAGCTCCCGCAGGAGCAGCCGTCAGCGCGGCGGCGCCGCCTGCATCCGGGCCACGGGAGCCGGCGCGCCTGCGCAGGCCACGGCCAGACCAAGGCTGTGCAGCAGCGTGCGCCGATGCGCCGCGGCTGCGTTCACTGTTCGACTGCAGTGATCTTCTTGATGCCTTCTGAAGGCGGCTTGGCTGCGGCCTCCCGAAGCTGCAGGGCGTAGCCGTAGTCAGTCAGATAGACGTAGGTGTCGGTCCGTTCGAGCGAATCGGGCTGCATGCGGCACTCCAGGCGCCTGGCGTCGCCACTCAGGACAGGATGAAGCTCGGCAGCCGCGCTCACGCCGACGACCTTGCAGACCGTCGTGTAGTCGTAGGTCACTCCGCCGATCATGCTGAACAAGCTCAGTTTCTTCGTCTCGTAGCGCAACTCCGAGCCCACGGCCATACGTTGCCAGTCGCCCGTCAACGTGAGATCGGTCATGGCCTGGCTGATCGTGTCAGAGCCAGGAAGAAAGTTGACGAAGCTGCTCAAGTCGACCAGGCCCAGGAATGAAGCGGTCTGCGACCGCGTGCCGTCCGCGGGGCCTGTGCCGGTCTTCGTCCGGGTTCGGAACATGGAAGCTGTCGCGTCCGGCGCAATCTGGAGCTCGTTGCGGGTCGGCGTCGTCTTCCCGTCGCGGGTCCATGTGCCTTCGAGCACGACGCGCTTCAGGCGCTTGGGCGCCGGTGGAAGCCCCAGCTGGGAAACAGCCTTCATCACCGCCGGGCTCGGCGGCGTCAGGCCTGCGGGATCAGGCAGCGCCTTGGCGCGAGAAGTGAAGGCAGGCAACACCTGCCCTGCCGAAGCACCGCTGCAGGCCGCCTTGAAGAGCGCCTTGTAGTCCGCATTCGTGTCGCCGCCGACCGTGTACGACTTCGCCCTGTCACCTTCAACCCGGCCGTCCGTAACGCGGCCGCGCTCGTCGATGTCGAAGCCACTCACCTGGGCATAGGATTGCGATTGGCACGCGAGCCTGAAGCGCTCGCGCTTCTGGCCAAAGGGTGCCCGGTAAGGCAGGTCGAAGTCCATGCGCGGATAGTCGAACGCGCCCCAGAAGAGCAAGGCGCCCTCGGAGGTCTCGACGCTCGCGATGTCGATGAGTGTGAATGTGCCGTCTGCGCCGCGTTGCACCTCGCGCCAATCGGGCGGGGTCGCGCGGCATGCGCGTTCGACCGCCGGCTGCGCTTTCAGGGCCAATGCCTGGCGCTCGTCCAGTTCCTTGCGCACGCCATACCGCCGGCCGGTCACCGGATAGCTGCGGCCGGTGCGCAGATCGGAGTAGAGCAACCACGCCTGGGGCGCATTGCACGCGACAGTGAAGTTGCGCGTCTCGGGCCCATCTTCCAGGGCAAAGGACACATGGTCCTCGACGCGCAGCAGGCTGTGTTCGACAAGGCTGCCGCCGAAGGACATCGACGGATGGCTCCTGGACGCGCAGCCCGCAACGAGCAGCGCCGCCACGGCGCAGATGGTGAGATGGATGAGCTTCATGCATTCCGCGCTGGGCGGCTCCCCGGTTTCGTTGTTGTTTCTTGCGGCCGGCCTCGCCATCGAGTGACATGGACGACATGGCGGGCGCACCTCAGCTTGAAATCCTAACCCGGGACACAATCGCGTTTCCATGCCATACATCCCGCCCAACTACGCCACGCTCTTCGTCGCGACCTGCAACCTGCTCAACCTCGCGAACCCGAACCGCCTGTACTACGAGAACCAGGACGCCTACAACGAGCGTGAATACGAACGCAAGATCGACTGGATCGGCGAGCGCATCCACGCGCTCAATGCCGACGTGCTCGCGGTGCAGGAGGTGTGGGACGAGGCCGCGCTGAAGGCCGCCATCGGCCGCAGCGGGCTGCGCTACGACTTCGTCTCGGTGCCGGGCGCCGAGAACTCGCCGCCGCCCGCGAGCCCGCCGGGCACGCCCGGGCGGCCGGGCGCACAGGGCACGCCGCGCGTCGGCATCGTCACGCGGCTGCAGGTGGACAGCGTGCAGTCCTTCGTCGACTTCCCCGCGGGCTTCGGCGTCGAGGTGCCGGGCATCGGCCCGCACACGCGCTTCGAGCGCCCGCCCCTGCTGGCCACCGTGCGCATGAAGCACGGCCAGCAGGTGCATGTGCTGACGGTGCACCTGAAGTCCAAGCGCCCCAAGTTCCTGCAGGACGCGCAGGGCAACCACCTGGAAGACCGCGACGACCGCAAGATCGGTGCGATGGCCTCGCTGCGCTCCTTGCTGATGCGCGGCGCCGAGGCCGCGGCCCTGCGCTGCATCGTCATCGACCTGCTGCAGGGCACCAACGTGCCGCTGGTGGTGATGGGCGACTTCAACGACAACCCGCACAGCGTGACCACGCAGCTGGTGGCCGCTACCTCCGAGGTGGCCTACGACAAGGCCGCGCGCGACGTGGCGCTGTTCAACGCCTACGAGATGCAGGGCGAGTCGGCACTCAAGAAGGACGTGGCCTATTCGCACATCCACCAGGGCTTTCCGGACGTGCTCGACCAGATCCTGGTGAGCGAAGAGTTCGTTGCCAGCAGCCGCCACAGCCTGGGCGACGTGCGCCGCGTCGACTACTTCAACGACCACCTGCACGAAGGCCGCGACCGCTCGCGCTCGGACCACGGCTTCGTGCGCGCCCTGCTGCGGCTGCGCACCGACGACAACCGCTGACGAACGGCCCTACGCCGCCTTCGACACCCGCACGATCGCGTCGGCGCGCTTGTGCAGGTCGGGCAGCAGCTCCAGACCGAGGCCGGGCTTGTCATTGAGGCTGATCATCCCGCTCTCGACCTTCGGCAGCTCGGTGACGAGTTCCTTGTACCAGCCGGTGAAGAAGGCGCGCACGCTCTCCTGGATGAGCGCATTGGGCGCATGCAGGCTCAGGTGCGTGGACGCGGCCCAGACCACCGGCCCGGTGCAGTCGTGCGGTGCCACGGGCAGTTGCCAGGCATCAGCCATGGCGGCGATCTTGCGCGCCTCGGTGAGGCCGCCGCACCAGCTCAGGTCGAGCATCGCGACCCCGGCCACGCCGGTCTGCAGGTAGTCCTTGAAGCCCCACTTGTAGCTCAGCGTCTCGCTGGCGCAGACGAGCGCCTGGCAATCCTTCGCGTACTGCTTGAGCAGGTCGAGGCTGTCCATGCGGATGGCGTCCTCGTGCCAGAAGGTGTCGAACTCCTGCAGCGCGCGCGCGATCTTCTGCGCCATCGGCAAGCGCCACAGGCTGTGGAACTCGACCATGATGTCCATCTTGCCGCCCACCGCCTGGCGGATCTTGCGGAAGGGCTCGAGCGCGGTGTCGAGATCGGCGTTGCTGATGTACTGCCCGTGGCTCTTCTCCGCCGCCGGGTCGAAGGGCCAGATCTTCATGGCCGTGATGCCTTCGGACAGCAGCGACTCGGCCAGTTCGTCGGCGTGGTGCAGGAAGCCCTGCAGGTCTTCGTAGAGCCCGTTGTTGTTGTTGTTGGCCAGGCCCCAGTTCGAGCTGGTCTGGTTGGTGGCGCTGCGGATGTACTGGTAGCCCGCGCAGGTGTTGTAGATGCGGATCGCATCGCGGCTCTTGCCGCCCAGCGCCGTGTGCACCGGCATGTTGGCGGCCTTGCCGAACAGGTCCCACAGGGCGATGTCGACGGCCGAGTTGCCGCGCGTTTCCACGCCCGATCCGCGCCAGCCGAGGTAGCCCGTGATGTCGCGGTTGCGCGCCTCGATCTGCAGCGGGTCGGTGCCCAGCAGTTTCAGCGCCGCCCACTCGTGCAGGTAGGCCTCGACCGCTTCGGCGCCCATGAAGGTCTCGCCGAGGCCGACCAGGCCCTCGTCGGTGTGCAGGCGCACCCACAGGATGTTGGGGAACTCGCCCAGGCGGATGGTTTCGACTTGCGTAATTTTCATGAAAGGGGTTCCGCAAAAAGAAAAAGCCGCGGCGGCGGATGCCGCGCGGCTCTTGCACACATTCAGCGCATGGCCGAACGCCTCTATCAGCCCCCGCGCGCCTTCTTCAGCGCGTCGGTGACCACGCCCACGGCTTCCGTGCCGATGTTGGGCACGTTCTTGTCGTACACGGGCTTGACCTTCTCCAACATGCGCTTCTGTTCGGCCGCCGAGACTTCGTTCACCGTCATGGTCTTGCGCAGGCTGGCGAGCGACTTCTCGTTGAGCGCGCGGTTGGCTTCGCGCTGGACCTTCTGGCCTTCCTTCGCGGCCTCGCGCAGCACCGCCTGCTCCTGCGGGTTGAGCTGGTCCCACAGCTTCTTGCTGTAGAGGATGAGGAAGGGCGTGTAGGCGTGGCGCGTCACGCTCAGGTACTTCTGGACCTCGCTGAACTTGGAGGTCTCGATGGTCACGAAGGGGTTCTCCTGGCCGTCGATGGTGCGGGTCTCGAGTGCGGTGAACACCTCGCCGAAGGCCATGGGCACGGCGTTGGCGCCCAGGGTCTTGAACGAGTCCAGGAAGATGTTGTTCTGCATCACGCGCAGCTTCACGCCTTCGAAGTCCTCCGCCTTGGCCACGGGCTTCTTGCTGTTGGTGAGGTTGCGGAAACCGTTCTCCCAGTAGGCCAGGTTCACGAGGCCGGCGGCTTCGAGTTTCTTGTTGAAGTACTCGCCCGCGGGGCCGTCGAGCACCGCGTCGGCCTCCTTCTCGTTGGCGAACAGGAACGGCAGGTCGAAGGCGCCGAGTTCCTTCACGATGCCCACCAGCGGCGAACTCGACGTGCACACCATTTCCTGCGTGCCGGCGCGCAGCGCCTGCGTGGCCGGCAGGTCGCCGCCCGCGGCGCCGCCCCAGAAGGCCGTGATCTTCATCTTGCCGCCGGTCTTGGCCGCCAGCACTTCCTGCATCTTCTTCACGCCCACGCCCACGGGGTGGTCTTCGTTCACGCCGTTGGTGAACTTGATCGTGCGTTCGGCAAATTGCGCGAGGGCGCCAGTCGACGCCAGCAGGCCGCCGGCCACGAGGGCGGCGGTCATCAGGGTTCTGCGAAACAACATGCTTGTCTCCTTCGATTCGAGGGGTTGGTTGAACGAACTGACTGACAGGAAAAAGGAAGAACTAGCGCCCCATCCACCACTGCAGCGGCACGGTCACGAGCTGCGGGAAGAACACCAGCGTGAACAGCACCACCAGATGGGCGATGAAGAAGGGCATCACGCCCTTGAAGGCATCGTCCATCGAGATGCGCGCCACGCCGCTCACCACGTTGAGCACCGTGCCCACCGGCGGCGTGATCAGGCCGATGGCGTTGTTCATGATGAACAGCACGCCGAAATACACCGGGTCGATGCCGGCCTTGAGCACCACGGGCATCAGCACCGGCGTGAGGATGAGCACGGTGGGCGTGAAGTCGAGCGCGGTGCCCACGATGACGATCAGCACCATCATCACGAACATCAGCAGCGTCTTGTTGTCCAGGAAGGGCTCCAGCAGCGACACCACCTCGGTCGGGATGTTGGCCACCGTGATGAGCCAGGCGCTCACCATCGCGGCGGCCACGAGGAACATCACCACCGCGGTGGTCTTGCCGGCCGCCAGCGTGAGGCGGTACAGGTCTTTGACCTTGAGTTCGCCGTAGATGAAGAGGCCCACCACGAGCGAATAGACGGCCGCGACCACGGCCGCTTCGGTCGGCGTGAAGACGCCGAACTTCATGCCGCCGATGATGATGATCGGCAGCGCCAGCGCCAGGCTGCCCTGCGCCGTGACCTTCAGCCGCTCGCCCCAGGGCACGCGCGGCGAGGACTTCACGTTGTCCTTCCGGGCCACGATCCACCAGGCCACGCCCACCGCGAGCCCCATCAGGATGCCGGGCACGATGCCTGCGAGGAACAGCTTGGTGATCGACACGTTGCCCGCCACGCCGAACACGATGAGCCCGATCGACGGCGGGATCACCGGCGCGATGATGCCGCCCGCGGCAATGAGGCCGGCCGAGCGGTTCATCTGGTAGCCGGCGGCCTTCATCATCGGGATGAGGAGCGCGGCGAGCGCGGCCGTGTCGGCCACGGCCGAGCCCGACAGCGAGGCCATGATGATCGCGGCCAGCACCGCCACATAGCCCATGCCGCCGCGGTAGTGGCCGACCCAGGCCATCGCCAGGTTCACGATGCGCCGGCTGAGCCCGCCCGCGTTCATGAACTCGCCGGCCAGCAGGAAGAACGGCACGGCCAGCAGCGGGAAGTTGTCGGCACCGTCGACAAAGCGCTGCGCAATGATCTGGCTGTCGAAGGCCGGCAGGCCGCCGGTGTAGGCCAGCCAGCCCATCAGCGAGACGCCGCACACCAGCAACGAATACGAGATCGGAATGCCCAGTGCCATGGCGCCGAGCAGGGAGACGATGAAGATCGTGACAGTCATTGCGCCACCTTCCCGTGTGCGGCGGCGTCGAGCACCTGTTCTTCGGATTCCATGATCTGGATCAGCTCCTGGTCGGGCACCCTGCCCCTGAACAATCGCCAGAGCTTGTCGATGTTGAAGAGGGCCATCACCACCGACACCACGTAGCCGATGCCGTAGACCCAGATCATCGAGATGCCGACCACGGGCGAGATGTTGGTCACCTGCAGCTCGTGCATCTCGTAGGTGCCCATGAAGAAGAGCACGTTGCAGAACAGCATGAGCGACTGGCTCAGGAAGAAGCAGACCTTCTTGCCCATGAGCGGCAGGTGCTTGATGAGCGTGTCCACGCCCAGGTGCGCGCCGTCGCGCATGGCCACCATGGCGCCGATGTAGGTGAGCCAGATGAAGCAGTAGCGCGACATCTCGTCCGACACCGAAATGCCCGAATTGAAACCGTAGCGCAGCACCACGTTGCCGAACACCATGACGACCATCGCCACCATGCACACGACGACGAGGAACTCCAGCAGGCGAAAAAATCCGTCGATAGCCCTTTGCATCAGCATCTGCGTCTCCTGACTTTCCAGTGTTGTTATCGGATGTCTGCGCGGCCGCCGCGTCTAGAGCGGGAAGGCCTTCAGCTGCGTCGCCGGGCGGCTGATGCGCGGAATCTTCTTGCGCGAGGCCAGCACCGTCTCGATGTCGTGGCGCGCACCGTCGATGAGCACCAGCACGGCTTTTTCGGCGGCGGCCGGATCGCGTGCGATGACGGCGTCGAGCACCGCGCGGTGCAGCGGCAGCGAACTCGCGGGCCCGTTCTTGCGGGTGGTCGAAATCTCGAAGCTGGTGCGCAGCAGCGCGCCCAGCGCACGGCTCATCTGCACCAGCATGCGGTTGTGGCTGGAGCGGATGAGGCCCTGGTGAAAGCGCAGGTCGGGCGTGATGTAGTCGCCGCCGAACTCGATGGCGCGCTTCATGCCCGCGTAGGCGTCTTCCATGTCGGCGATGTCTTCGGCGGTGGCGCGCTGGGCGGCCAGCGCCACCGCGGCGGGCTCCACCACGCGGCGCAGGTCCTGCAGGTCGCGCAGGAACTCGGCCGACAGGCCCGCCTGCGTCTGCCACACGATGACGTCGGCGTCGAACCAGTTCCACTGGTCGGGCGGCTGCACGCGCGTGCCCACCTTCGGGCCACTGGTCACGAGGCCCTTGGCGATCAGCGACTTGATCGATTCGCGCACCACGGTCCGGCTCACGCCGAGCTCTTCGCACAGGAGCGGCTCCGGCGGAATCGACGCGCCGGGCGCATAGCGGCCCGCGACGATGTCGCTGCCGATGCGGTCGACCGTGTTGCCGTGAACGTTCTTGATCATGCCTGCCTGTGGGTGTGTGGTTCTGGTGGTGTCCGGTGCCTGTTTGCCTGCCCGTATCGGGGCCGGATGCAGGCAGCTCTTGCCTGTGCCGGCCACTCGAAAACCCTGAATGCGCGACAGCTCGTCACGCTTATCATATGATGATTGAAACGGTCGTCCCGCAGGAAAAACCCTGAGGATTTCCGCAAAGCATCAACGACGAAGAGACACACCCCATGAGCAACGCCCCGAAGAAAAAGCCCGCCAGCGAACTGCGCAGCCAGCAGTGGTTCGGACGCCATGACCGCGACGGTTTCATCTACCGCAGCTGGATGAAGGGCAAGGGCGTGCCGCACGACCAGTTCGACGGCCGCCCGGTCATCGGCATCTGCAACACCTTCAGCGAACTCACGCCCTGCAACTCGCACTTCCGCACGCTCGCCGAGCAGGTGAAGATCGGCGTGTACGAGGCGGGCGGCTTCCCGCTCGAATTCCCGGTGATGTCGCTGGGCGAGACGCTCCTGCGCCCCACCGCCATGCTGTATCGCAACCTCGCGAGCATGGACGTCGAAGAGAGCATTCGCGGCAACCCGCTCGACGGCGTGGTGCTGCTCATGGGCTGCGACAAGACCACGCCCGCGCTGATGATGGGCGCGGCCAGCGTCGACCTGCCGACCATCGGCGTGTCGGGCGGGCCCATGCTCTCGGGCAAGTGGCGCGGCCAGGAACTGGGCTCGGGCACCGGCGTGTGGCAGATGAGCGAACAGGTGCGCGCCGGCACGCTCAAGCTGCAGGACTTCTTCGAGGCCGAGAGCTGCATGCACCGCAGCCACGGCCACTGCATGACGATGGGCACGGCCAGCACCATGGCCAGCATGGTCGAGTCGCTGGGCATCGGCCTGCCGGGCAATGCGGCCTACCCCGCCGTCGACGGCCGGCGCAACGTACTGGCGCGCCAGGCGGGCCGGCGCATCGTCGACATGGTGCATGAAGACATGAACATGTCGAAGATCCTCACGCGCCAGGCGATCGAGAACGCGATCAAGGTCAACGCGGCCATCGGCGGCTCGACCAACTTCGTGATCCACCTGCTGGCCATTGCGGGCCGCATGGGCGTCGAGCTCACGCTCGACGACTTCGACCGTCTCGCCGCCGACCTGCCCTGCCTCGTGAACCTGCAGCCCTCGGGCCAGTTCCTGATGGAAGACTTCTGCTACGCGGGCGGCCTGCCGGTGGTCATCAAGGAAATCGCCGACCACCTGCACAAGGACATCCTCACCGTCACCGGCCAGAGCGTGTGGGAGAACGTGAAGGACGCCGAGAACTACAACCCGCAGGTCATCCGCACCCAGGCCGAGCCCTTCAAGGACAAGGCCGGCATCTGCGTGCTGCGCGGCAACCTCGCACCCAACGGCGCCATCATCAAGCCCAGCGCGGCCACGCCCGAGCTGCTGGTGCACAAGGGCCGCGCGGTGGTGTTCGAAAGCGCCGACGACCTGCACAAGCGCATCGACGACGAGAACCTGGACATCGACGAGCACTGCATCATGGTGCTCAAGAACTGCGGCCCCAAGGGCTACCCCGGCATGGCCGAGGCGGGCAACATGCCACTGCCGCCAAAGGTGCTGCGCAAGGGCATCACGGACATGGTCCGCATCAGCGACGCACGCATGAGCGGCACGGCCTACGGCACCGTCGTTCTGCATACCGCGCCCGAAGCGGCTGCGGGCGGCCCGCTGGCGCTGGTGCAGGACGGCGACATCGTCGAGCTCGACGTGCCGAACCGCAAGCTGCACCTGCATGTGAGCGACGAGGAACTGGCGAAGCGCCGCGCGAAGTGGGTGGCGCCCAAGGCTCCGCTCGACTCGGGGTACTGGAAGCTGTACGTCGACACGGTGCTGCAGGCCGACCAGGGAGCGGACCTGGCCTTTCTGCGTGGTCGTCGTGGGGCTTTTGTGCCGCGAGACAATCACTGATTTGGAGAGATCCAGGGCGCGCTCCCGCCGACGGGGTACCTTGCTCCGCGAATGTCCCCCGCCCTTCGGGCTCCTCCTTGATTTCGCTGCGCAAGGCACCCCATCGACGTGAGCGTTGTTCGCTGCAGTCGTTGATCGGCACGCACAACAACCGCGCCTCCAGTGCCCAGGGCACTGGGTGCTTCCCGCAGCGAAATCAAGGAGGAGCCCGAAGGGCGGGGGACATTCGCGGAGGGAAGTACCCGGTGCCCTGGGCACGCGCCCCGAACAAACTCTCGAAACGCAACAGACGACAGACATGACAAGACTCATCGCCATCGACTGGGGCACAAGCTCGCTACGCGGTGCATTGCTCGACCCGAGCGGGCAGGTCATCGAAGAGCGCAGCGACGCCCGCGGCATCCTCACCGTGCCCGAGGGCGGCTTTCCTGCCGTGTTCGAGTCGCTGTTCGGCGACTGGATGCGCCTGGCAGACACGCGCTGCCTGATCTCCGGCATGGCCGGCAGCAAGCAGGGCTGGGTCGAAGCGCCCTACTGCCCCTGCCCCGCAGGCCGCGTCGAAGTAGGCCGCAGCATCATCGCCACAGACGCCATCCCCGGCGCGCGCATCGCCATCGTGCCCGGCCTCAGCGACGAGCACGCCGGCGTGCCCGACGTGATGCGCGGCGAAGAGGTGCAGATCCTCGGCGCCATGACGATCACCGGCCTGGACGACGGCGTCTTCGTGCTGCCCGGCACCCACAACAAATGGGCGACGGTCAAGAAAGGCCGCGTCGCGGGCTTTCGCACCTACATGACGGGCGAGTTCTACGCGCTGCTGAGCCAGCACTCGATCCTGGGGCGCACGCTCGATGCGGCCGCGCCGCTCGACGAAGCCGCGTTCCTCGAAGGCGTGACGCGCTCCGAGAACGGCCACGGCCTGCTGCACAACGCCTTCGGCACCCGCACGCTCGCGCTGTTCGAGCGCATGCCCAAGGAAGAACTGTCGAGCTACCTGTCGGGCCTGCTCATCGGCGAAGAGCTGCGCACGCAATCGGTACAGGCTGTCGGCGAGGTCGTGCTGATCGGCTCTTCCACCCTCACCCAACGCTACACCCTGGCCCTGCGCGCCACCGGCGTCGCCACGCGCACGCTCGGCGCCGAAGCCACCTGGGCCGGACTGCACACGCTGTCCGGCTTCCTCGACACCGACAGGACACCCGCCCCATGACCACGCCCCTCGATAGATTCAACGCCGCGATGCAGGCCCTGCCACTCGTGGCCATCCTGCGCGGCCTCTCGCCCGCTGAAGCCGCCGACGTGGGCGACGCCATCGTCGAGCCCGGCTTCCGGCTGCTCGAAGTGCCGCTCAATTCGCCGCAGCCGCTGGAGAGCATCGCGCTGATGCGCCAGCGCTTTCCGAACGCGCTGGTCGGCGCGGGCACCGTGCTCGACGCGAAGCAGGTGCGCGAGGTGCATGCGGCTGGCGGCGAGCTGATCGTGTCGCCCAACTTCAACGCCGACGTCATCGCCGAGGCCGCGCGCCTGGGCATGGCCTGCCTGCCCGGCGTGATGACGCCGACCGAGGCCTTCGGCGCGCTCGCGGCCGGCGCCACGGGCCTCAAGTTGTTCCCGGCCGAGCTGGCCTCGCCCGCCGTGGTCAAGGCCCTGCTCGCGGTGCTCCCCGCCGGCACGCCCGTGATGCCCGTGGGCGGCATCGCGCCCGACAACATGGGCGCATGGCGCGCGGCCGGCGCCGCCGGCTTCGGCATCGGCTCGTCGCTCTACAAGCCCGGCAAGACCGCCGCCGCCGTGCGCGAGGACGCGCAGCGCTTCGTGGCGGCCTGGGCCGGTCTGGTCCGCGCCTGATCCGGCACGAACGATTCACCCACCACAAGAAAGAAGGAGACCCCCGCGATGTCCGCCGATTCCGAATACGCCAGCCCCGCCGTGCGCCAGTTGCGCGAAGACCTCGCGCTCGCCTTGCGCGCTGCGGCCCACCACGGGCTGTCCGAAGGTGTGTGCAACCATTTCAGCGTGTTGCTGCCGGGCGCGCAGGACCGCTACCTCATCAACCCGCGCGGGCTGCACTGGAGCGAGATCGGTCCTGACGACATCGTGCTGATCGACGTGCACGGCGAAGTGCTTGCGGGCCGCCACCGCGTGGAGCCCACGGCCCTCTTCATCCACGGCGCGGTGCACCGGCTCACGGGCCACGCCGTGGTGCTGCATTGCCACATGCCCTATGCGACGGCGCTGACGCTCACGGTCGACCGCGCGCTCGACCCCACCGCCAGCCAGAACGCCATGCGCTACATGAACCGCATCGCCATCGACGCCGAGTACAACGGCCTGGCACTGGACGATGCCGAGGGCGAGCGCATCGCGCGCGCCATGGCCGGCAAGGACGTGGCCTTTCTCGCGAACCACGGCGTGATCGTGGCGGGCGGCACGATCGCCCATGCCTACGACGACCTGTACTACCTGGAGCGCGCCTGCCTGCATCAGGTGATCGCGCAATCGACCGGGCGCCCGCTGGTGCCGGTCAACGCCAAGCTGGCCGCGCATGTGGCGGCGCAGATCCAGGGCGAGAGGGAACAGTCCGACCTGTTCTTCGAAGCCCTGCGGCGCATGCTGCCGGCCCCGCAACGCTGAAAAAGCGTGCGCGCAGCGGCTTACAGCTCTTCATGCGATTTCGCTTCCGGCTTACAAGAACTTCACATAATGGCGCGACGATGAGGCATCGCAATCACTCCCCAGGAGTCGCCATGAAAAAGCTGACATTCGCCTTCGGTGCTGCCGCCCTGCTGTCGCTGGCCGCCCTCACCGCGCCGGCCCATGCCCAGGCCGGCGGCCCGTTCATCCAGGCCCAGGTGTACGTGACGCCCGCGCCGCCGCCGCGCCATCACTACTACGCCCCGCCGCCGCCCCCGCGCCACTACCACC
>NZ_JBWKXQ010000043.1:0-54393 GCF_059423125.1 Variovorax sp. GW531-E2
GGACGGGGGTGTCGTAGTCGAGCGACTTCGCGGGGGAAAGCAGGAACAGCATCAGCTGATTATGTGGGGCTGGGGTTTCCCCGGGCCGCCCCGGTAAAATCCCGGGCAATCCCACCCTGTCACCAACGGCACCCGAGGGTGCCGTTTTGCATTCCCCATGAGCGAACCTACCTCCCAGCCCGGCCTCGAGAGCCTGTCCAAATCGTTCGAACCCGCCGCCATCGAGGCGCACTGGGGCCCGGAATGGGAGCAGCGCGGCTACGCCAAGGCGGGCTTCCGCGGCACGCAGCAGCCCAAGGAAGGCGCCGAGTCGTTCGCGATCCAGCTGCCGCCGCCCAACGTCACGGGCACGCTGCACATGGGCCATGCGTTCAACCAGACGATCATGGACAGCCTCACGCGCTACCACCGCATGAAGGGCGCCAACACGCTGTGGGTGCCGGGCACCGACCACGCGGGCATCGCCACCCAGATCGTGGTGGAGCGCCAGCTGCAGGAGCAGAAGGTCAGCCGCCACGACCTGGGCCGCAAGAACTTCGTGGCGCGCGTGTGGGAGTGGAAGGAAAAGTCGGGCAGCACCATCACCGAGCAGATGCGCCGCATGGGCGACACGGTCGACTGGAGCCGCGAGTACTTCACGATGGACGACGACCTGTCCAAGGTGGTCACGCACACCTTCGTGAAGCTGTATGAAGAAGGCCTGATCTACCGCGGCAAGCGCCTGGGCAACTGGGACCCGGTGCTCAAGACCTCGGTGAGCGACCTCGAAGTCGAGAGCGAGGAAGAAGATGGCTCGCTCTGGCACATCGCCTACCCGCTGGAAGACGGCAGCGGCACGCTCACGGTGGCCACCACGCGCCCCGAGACCATGCTCGGCGACACGGCCGTGATGGTCCACCCCGAGGACGAGCGCTACAAGCACCTGATCGGCCAGCGCGTGAAGCTGCCGCTGGTGGACCGGCTGATTCCCATCATTGCCGACGACTACGTCGACAAGGAGTTCGGCACCGGCGTGGTCAAGGTCACGCCCGCGCACGACTACAACGACTACGCCGTCGGCCAGCGCCACAAGCTCGAGGTGATCGGCATCCTGACGCTCGACGCGACCATCAACGACAACGCGCCTGAAAAATACCGCGGCATGGACCGCTTCGTGGCGCGCAAGGCCATCGTGGCCGACCTCGAGGCGCTGGGCCTGCTGGTGGAGGTGAAGAAACACCGCCTCATGGTGCCGCGCTGCGCGCGCTCGGGCGCCGTGGTCGAGCCGATGCTCACCGACCAGTGGTACGTGGCCATGACGCGCCCCGGCGCCGACGGCCAGTCGATCGCGCAGAAGGCCATCGACGTGGTGAAGTCGGGCGAGGTGCGCTTCGTGCCCGAGAACTGGGTCAACACCTACAACCACTGGATGGAGAACATCCAGGACTGGACGATTTCGCGCCAGCTCTGGTGGGGCCACCAGATTCCGGCCTGGTACGACGAAGACGGCAAGGTCTACGTGGCCGAGACCGAAGCCGAGGCGCAGGCCAAGGCGCCGGGCAAGACGCTCACGCGCGACGAAGACGTGCTCGACACCTGGTACTCGTCGGCGCTGGTGCCCTTCTCGTCGCTGGGCTGGCCCGAGAAGACGCAGGACCTGGCGCTGTACCTGCCCTCGACCGTGCTCGTGACGGGCTACGACATCATCTTCTTCTGGGTCGCCCGGATGATCATGATGACCAAGCACTTCATGGGCACGGTGCCGTTCAAGGACGTGTACATCCACGGCCTGGTGCGCGACGCCCAGGGCAAGAAGATGAGCAAGTCGGAAGGCAACGTGCTCGACCCGGTCGACCTGATCGACGGCATCGAGCTGCCCGCGCTGCTCGACAAGCGCACGCAAGGCCTGCGCAAGCCCGAGACCGCACCGGCCGTGCGCAAGAACACGCAGAAGGAATTCCCCGAGGGCATTCCGGCCTTCGGCGCCGATGCGCTGCGCTTCACCTTCGCTTCGCTGGCTTCGCTCGGCCGCAGCATCAACTTCGACTCGAAGCGCTGCGAGGGCTATCGCAACTTCTGCAACAAGCTGTGGAACGCCACGCGCTTCGTGCTGATGAACTGCGAAGGCCAGGACTGCGGCCTGCTGGAGCACACGAAGGAAGACTGCCAGGTCGGCGGCAAGGCGCACGGCTACCTGAAGTTCAGCCGCGCCGACTTCTGGATCGTCTCGCAGCTGCAGCGCGTCGAGGCCGAGGTGGCCAAGGGCTTCGAGGAATACCGCCTGGACAACGTGGCCAACGCGATCTACCAGTTCGCGTGGGACGAGTTCTGCGACTGGTACCTGGAGATCGCCAAGGTGCAGATCCAGACCGGCGACGAGGCGCAGAAACGCGCCACGCGCCGCACGCTGATCCGCGTGCTCGAGGCGCTGCTGCGCCTGGCGCACCCGATCATTCCGTTCATCACCGAAGAGCTCTGGCAGAAGGTGTCGAAGGTCGCGGGCCGCGAAGGCGCGTCGATCATGATCGCGGCCTACCCGCAGAGCCAGCCCGAGAAGATCGACGAAGCCGCCGAGGCGCACGTGGCGCGCCTGAAGGCGCTGGTCGACGCCTGCCGCACGCTGCGCGGCGAGATGAACGTGTCGCCCGCCACGCGCCTGCCGCTGTACGCGGTGGCCGACGACGCCGAGGGCGCGGCCTTCCTGCGCGACGCGGCCCCGGTGCTGCAGGCGCTGGCCAAACTCAAGGAAGTGAAGGTGTTCGACGACGAGGCCTCGTGGCAGGCCGCCGCCGAAGCCGCACCCGTGGCGGTGGTGGGCGCGACGCGCCTGTGCCTGCACATGGAGATCGACAAGGCGGCCGAGAAACTGCGCATCGGCAAGGAAATTGCACGCATCGAGGGCGAGATCGCCAAGGTGCACGGCAAGCTCGGCAACGAGGCCTTCGTGGCCAAGGCGCCGCCCGCCGTGATCGAACAGGAGCGCACGCGCCTGGCCGATTTCACCGCCACGCTGGAGCGCCTGCGCGGCCAGCTTGTGCGCCTCGGCTGACAGACGAGGCCAGGGTGGGGGCTTAGGATGCGGATGCAGGCTTTGCGCTGCATCCTCTCCCAACCCTCTTCTTTCCTCTTTGAAACGACACTGAACTGCCCATGTCCACTTCTTCCCCGACGCGCATCCGCAAGGCCGTATTCCCTGTTGCAGGCTTCGGCACCCGCTTTCTGCCGGCCACCAAGGCCCAGCCGAAGGAAATGCTGCCGGTCGTCGACAAGCCGCTGATCCAGTACGCCGTCGAAGAAGCCTATGCCGCGGGCATCCGCGACATGATTTTTGTGACCGGGCGCAACAAGCGCGCGATCGAAGACCACTACGACACGGCCTACGAGCTCGAAAGCCAGCTCGAAGCCAGCGGCAAGGACGCGCTGCTCGAAATCGCCCGTTCGGTGTCGCCCGACGACATGACCTGCTCCTACGTGCGCCAGCCGCGCATGCTGGGCCTGGGCCACGCGGTGCTGTGCGCCGAGCACCTGGTGGGCAACGAGCCCTTCGCCGTGCTGCTGGCGGACGACCTGATGGTCGGCCCCGTCGATGGCCAGCCGGTGCTGGCGCAGATGACCGAAGTCTTCGCGCGCCTGGGCGCCTCGGTGCTGGCCGTGCAAGAGGTGCCGCTGGAACACGTCAAGCGCTACGGCATCGTGGCCGGCGAGAACGTGGAAGACGGCCTCGTGAAGGTCAACCGCATGGTCGAAAAGCCCAAGCCCGAAGACGCGCCCTCGCGCCTGGGTGTGGCCGGCCGCTACATCCTCACGCCCGGCGTGTTCGACGAGATCCGCAACCAGCCCAAGGGCGCGGGCGGCGAGATCCAGCTGACCGACGGCATCGCGGCGCTGATGAAGAAGGAATCGGTCTACGCCTATTCGTACAAGGGCATCCGCTACGACTGCGGCAGCAAGGAAGGCTTCCTGCAGGCGTCGGTGGAGCTGGCGCTGGCGCACCCCGAAGTGGGCGCGCAGTTCCGCGAGTACCTCAAGAGCCTGAAGCTCTGAGGCGCTGCCAAGCACTGAAAAAAGAAAGGGGCCGCGAGGCCCCTTTCCTTTGGTCGGTCGCTGGCGTCAGCGTCGCTTCAGCACGTGGATGAAGTCGCTGCCCACGGTCTCCTGCGCCACCAGTTCGTTGCCGGTCTGGCGCGCAAAGGCCTGGAAGTCGCGCACCGAGCCCGGGTCGGTCGACACCACCTTCAGCAGCTGGCCGCTCGCCATGTCGTTGAGCGACTTCTTCGCCTTCAGGATCGGCAGCGGGCAGTTGAGGCCGCGCGTGTCGATTTCGCGGTCAACTTGCATTGCCAGGCTCCGGCGGCAGGTTCAGGCCGCGGCGACGCTCTTCGTTTTCCGCCGCGGTGAAGAACACCGGCTCGTGGCCGCGCGTGCGCAGCCAGTCGGCCAGCGCATAGCCGGTGCCGGCGGGCCAGCACCGCAGGTCGGGCAGGTCGTAGAGGCGGTAGTCCACCAGCTCGGGCGAGAGCTTCACCTCGCCGTCGGCCACCACGTGGTACGCGATGATGATCTGGTTCATGCGCTGGAAGTCGTAGGCCCCGACGAGCTTGGCGGCGCTGACGTCCAGGTTGGTTTCTTCCTTGACCTCGCGCGCGATGCCCTCCTCGGGCGTCTCGCCGGCCTCCATGAAGCCGGTGATGAGCGCAAACATCTTGCCCGGCCAGGCCGCATTGCGCGCCAGCAGCACCTGGCCGCGGTACTCGACGATGGCCGCCAGCACGGGCGTGGGGTTGTTCCAGTGCGTGTGGCCGCAGTTGGGGCAGCGCAGGCGCTCCTTGGGACCGCCGTCTTCCATCAATGCGATCCATTCGAGCGGGGTGGCGCAGGCCTGGCAGAACTTGGGGTGGGGCATGGGGAGTCTCTGTTCTTTTTCTCGGGCGTACGGCGCCCCGTGGGCGCCGCCGCAGTGTGAAGGGAATCAGGCGGGGAAAACGCCCGTCGACAGGTAGCGGTCGCCGCGGTCGCAGACCACGAAGACGATGGTGGCGTTCTCGACCTTCTTCGACACCTCGATGGCCGCCCACAGCGCGCCGGCCGCCGAAATGCCGCCGAAGATGCCCTCTTCGCGCGCCAGGCGCCGGCACATCTCTTCGGCATCGTCCTGGCTCACGCTGATTTCCTCGTCGACGCGGCTCGGGTCGTAGATCTTGGGCAGGTACTCGACCGGCCACTTGCGGATGCCCGGAATGCGCGAGCCTTCGGCCGGCTGCGCGCCGACGATGCGGACCGTCGGGTTCTTTTCCTTCAGGTAGCGCGAGACGCCGGTGATGGTGCCCGTGGTGCCCATCGCGCTCACGAAGTGCGTGATCTTGCCCTGCGTATCGGTCCAGATCTCGGGGCCGGTGGTCTCGTAGTGGATGCGCGGGTTGTCGGGGTTGGCGAACTGGTCGAGCACGCGGCCCTTGCCCTGGGCGACCATCTGCTCGGCCAGGTCGCGCGCGTATTCCATGCCGCCGCTCTTGGGCGTGAGCACCAGCTCGGCACCGAAGGCCTTCATGGTCTGGGCGCGTTCCACCGAGAGGTCCTCCGGCATGATCAGCACCATGCGGTAGCCCTTGATGGCCGCGGCCATCGCCAGCGCGATGCCGGTGTTGCCCGAGGTGGCCTCGATCAGCGTATCGCCGGGCTTGATTTCACCGCGCTCCTCGGCCCGCTTGATCATCGACAGCGCCGGTCGGTCCTTGACCGAACCCGCCGGGTTGTTGCCTTCGAGCTTGCCCAGGATCACGTTCCCGCGCTTGGCGTTTTCCGCGGCATGGATGCGTTGCAGGGCAACCAGGGGGGTCTTGCCGATGGCGTCTTCGATCGTCGGATAATTCATGCCAGCCACTGTGCCATAATTTTGGGCTTCCTTCCGGATGTGCCCGGGTGGTGAAATTGGTAGACGCAGGGGACTCAAAATCCCCCACCGAAAGGTGTGCCGGTTCGATTCCGGCCCCGGGCACCACGAGACGACACCGTCTCACCCCCACATCAAGAAACCCGCTCGCTTCACTGGCGCAGCGGGTTTTTCTTTGCCTCGAGGCCTTTCGGGCCGGGCAGCGCCCCGCCCTAGCCAAGCACGTCGGCGAGCTTCACCTGCAGCGACAAGGCGGCCTGGTGCAGCAGCTCGAACTCGTCGTCCGGCAGCGGCACGGCCGTGAAGTTGAAGTGGCACAAGGTGCCGGCGACCGCGCCCGAGGGGTTCAACAGCGGAACGCCGTGGTAGCTGATGGTGTAGCCCCGCCCGGGATGCGTGGCAAAGCGCTCGTCCACGCTCGAGTCGTCGGTGCGGAACCACCCGTCACGCAGGACAAAGGGACAGATGCTCGCCTCGAAGGGCACGATGGCGATGTTCTCGGGGATCAGCTCGCCCTGCTTGTCGTGCAGGTAGAGGCTCGTGACCAGGTCGGCGCGGATCTTGTAGATCCCGGTGTACCGATGCGGCACGCGCGCGTTCAGGTAGGCGAGGACAGCCTGCGCGCCTTGATCGGCAAGCAACGCTTCAATCGTTTGGGGCATTCGTTTCGTCCGCTTCGCTTCGATCGGTTCGATCTGGAACCTGTCCTGCCATGGTACGCCCGGCCCCTGGGCATCCGCTTCGGTGTCAGCCCGCTTGCGCGGTCTTCAACGCCGCCACCGCACGAATCTCCACCCGCAGCGCCGGCCGCGCCAGCGCGCCCACGCCCAGGATCGTCCACACCGGAAAATCCTCGGTGATGTAGCGGTCCTTCACTTCGCGAAAGCCCGCCAGTTCGTGCTCGACGTCGACGTGGTAGCTCACGATCTCCACCAGGTCGGCAAAGCCGAGCCCTGCGCTTTCGAGCACCACGCCCAGCCGCCGGAAGGCCCAGTCGGCCTGTTCCGAGGCGCTCTCGGGCACGCTGCCGTCGGCACGCAGGCCGACCTGCCCCGCCACGAACAGCAGGCCGCCGGCCTTGACGCCGGGCGCGTACTTGAAGGTGTCGAAGACGGCGGTCGAGCCGAAGGTCGGATGGTCGTCGGGGATGCGCACGCTCTGTTTGTTCACGGGTTGCGTCCTTTCAGGCTTCTGCGGGCTGCAGGCCCGTGTGCACCGTCGGATGCGCGAGCCGCACGCGCAGCTCGCGCTTGAGCCGCGTGTTGTCGAGCCGGCGCGATTCGCCCATAAAGCTCAGCAGTTGCAGCGGCAGCTGGCGCTCGGCCTCGCCGCGCGCCACGCGCGGCGGGCGGGGCATGCCGTAGAGGTCGGCGGCCAGGTCGAAGTAGTCGCCCATGCGCAGCTCGGTGTCGTCCGACGCGTGCACCACGCGCTGGGGCTTGCCGCGGAACAGCGCCGCCACGCAGGCGCGCGCGAGGTCGTCGGCGTGGATGTGGCTGGTGTAGACGTCGTCCTCGCGCCGCAGCACGGGCGTGCCGCGTTCCAGGCGACCGCGCGGCGTGCCGTTCTCGCGGTCGGGCGCGTAGATGCCCGGGATGCGCAGGATGCTGGTGCGCACGCCGGTGCTGCGGCCGAACCAGCGCACGGCGCGCTCGGCATCGACGCGCCGGTGGGAGCGCGGGGTGTCGGGGCGCACGCCGCGCGTTTCGCTCACGCGCGCGCCGCCGCAGTCGCCGTACACGCCGCTGGTGGAGCCGTAGACCAGCGCCGAGGGCAGCGAGCGCAGCCGCAGCGCCTGCGCCAGCGACACGGTGCGCTGGTCGCGCCACCAGGCCGCGCCGCCCTCGCGCGCGGGCGGCGCCAGGTGCACCACGCGGGTGGCGATGCCTGCCAGGCGGCGCAGGGTGGCGCGGTCGTCCAGGTTGCCCACCAGCGGCCGGATGCCGGCCGCGCGCAGCGCCGCAACGCGGTCGGCCGAGGACGTGAGCGCCACCAGCTGCATGCGCCCGCGCAGGTTGCGCGCCACGCGCTGGCCGACGTCGCCGCAGCCGACGATCAGCAGGCGCTCGCGCCGGAACCGGGCCGGCAGTGCGCCGGAGGGACTATTGATTGAAGGCAAAATCCGGGTTTCCTGTCTCAATTCAGTTGTCCCGGCCGCACACAGCCGGGAAAGTTCACCCCCCGAAGAATACCGATGACTGCTACAGCGCCGCACGAAGCGGGCTTTTCCATCACCGTCGAACCCAGCGGGCGCCACTTCGTGGTCCAGGGCGACGAAACCATCCTCGCGGCCGGCATCCGCCAGGGCATCGGCCTCCCCTACGGCTGCAAGGACGGCGCCTGCGGTTCCTGCAAGTGCAAGAAGCTGTCGGGCGAGGTCACGCTCGGCCCGCACCAGAGCAAGGCGCTGAGCGCCGAAGAGCAACTGGCCGGCTACGTGCTGACCTGCTGCGCCCATCCGACGAGCGACGTGGTGCTGGAGTCGCGCCAGGTCACCGAGGCCGGCGCGCTGCCGATCCGCAAGATGCCGGTGCGCGTGATGGCGCTCACGCGCCAGTCGCACGACGTGATGATGCTGCGCCTGCAACTGCCGGCCGGCGAGCCGCTGCAGTTCTATGCAGGCCAGTACGTCGAATTCATCCTGCGCGACGGCGCGCGCCGCAGCTACTCGATGGCCAACGCGCCGCACACGGTGGCCGTGCCGGGCACGGGCCTGGAGCTGCACCTGCGGCACCTGCCGGGCGGCAAGTTCACCGACCATGTCTTCGGCGCGATGAAGGAAAAAGAGATCCTGCGCATCGAAGGCCCGTTCGGGAGCTTCTTCCTGCGCGAAGACTCCGACAAGCCGATGATCCTGTTGGCCTCGGGCACGGGCTTCGCACCCATCAAGGCGCTGCTGGAGCACATGCAGTTCAAGGGCATCGACCGCCCCACCGCGCTCTACTGGGGCGGGCGCCGCCCCGAAGACCTGTACATGGACGCCTGGCTGCGCGAGCAGCTGGCCGCGATGCCGAACCTGCGCTACGTGCCTGTGGTGTCGAACGCCACGCCCGAAGACAACTGGACCGGCCGCACCGGCTTCGTCCACCAGGCGGTGCTGGAAGACTTCACCGACCTGTCGGGCCACCAGGTGTATGCCTGCGGCGCGCCGATCGTGGTCGACTCGGCCAAGCGCGACTACGTGGCGCTCGCGGGCCTGCCCGAAGAAGAATTCTTCGCCGACGCCTTCACCACCGAAGCCGACAAGGCCCTGCCCTGAGCCTTCGCATTCCCCCTTTTCCTTTGCGCAGAACAACATGAAGACGAGACACTTCCTCCTAACCCTGATCGCTGGCGCCGCGGTGCTTGCCACCAGCCACGCGGTCGCACAACAACACCGCCCGATCCGCCTCGTCGTTCCCTACGCGGCCGGCGGCCCGATCGACAACACGGCGCGTATCCTGGCCGAGCAGGTGAAGGACACGCTGGGCGGCCCGGTCATCATCGACAACAAGCCCGGCGCGGGCGGCAACATCGGCGCCGACTTCGTCGCCAAGGCGCCGGCGGACGGCCTCACGATCGGCATCGCGGCCACGGCCACGAACGCGGTGAACCCGTGGCTGTACAGCAAGATGCCGTTCAACGCCGCGACCGACTTCGCGCCGATCACGCAGATGGTGCGCGTGCCCAACGTGCTGGTGATGAACGCCGACACGGCCAACCGCCTGAACATCCGCACGCTGGCCGACCTGATCCGCTACGCCAAGGCCAACCCGGCCAAGCTCAACTACGCCAGCGGCGGCAACGGCAGCGCCGGCCACCTGGCGGGCGAGCTGTTCAAGAAGGAAGCGGGCATCTTCGCGGTGCACATTCCGTACAACGGCGGCAACCCGGCGCAGCTGGCGCTGCTGTCGGGCCAGGTCGACTTCAACTTCGACAACCTCGCCACGGCCGCGCCGAACATCCGCTCGGGCAAGCTGAAGGCGATCGCGGTCACGACGCTCAAGCGCAGCAGCGCCCTGCCCGACGTGCCGCCCGTGGCCGACACGCTCAAGGGCTTCTCGATCGACACGTGGTGGGGCCTGGTCGCACCGGCCGGCACGCCGCCCGAGGTGGTCGCGAAACTGAATCAGGCCTTCGTCGCCGCGCTGAACGCGCCGGAAACGAAGACGCGCTTCGCTTCGATGCTGGCCGAGCCGGTCGGCAACTCGTCCGAGCAGTTCGGCAGCTTCATGAAGAGCGAACTCGCCAAGTACGAGAAGGTGGTCAAGGCCACCGGGGCGAAGGTGGACTGACGAGGTCGTCCAGGGGCGCTGCGGCCTGCGTGTCGGTGGCCGCCGCCACGGCCGCCGCCGCTTCGGCCGCCCCGCTCTGGTAGGTGCGCAGGCCCGCGAGGTCGAGCACTTCCACGCCGCCATGTTCGATGCGCAACAGGCCGTCGCGCTGCAGCGCATGCAGCGCGCGGTTGGCACGCTGGCGCGACACCGCCGACAAGAGGCCGATCTCGTCCTGGCTCAGCCGCACGAAGCGGGTGGCACGCGGATAGAGGATGGGGTCGAACAGGCTGGCCAGGCAACGCGCCACGCGCGCGTCGGGGCCGAGCAGGCGATCGAATTCCATGAGGCCGATGAACAGGCTCAGTCGCGCATTGATGTGTAACAACAGAAACCGATTGAAGTCGATGCTGGTGGACATCAGCCGCTCGAAGCTGTGCCGCGGCACGCAGGCCACGCGCGTGGGCCGCAGCGCCACGCCGTCGTAGCGCCAGCATCCGGGGGTGAGCAGCGAGCCTTCGCCGCCCCAGCCGCCGGCGGTCACGCCGGTGAAGGTGGACACGCGCCCGTCGGGCAGCGACACCGACATCTTCATGAGGCCGTCGATCACGCCGATCCAGTGATCGGCCGGCTCGCCGCGCCGCACGACGAAGCCGCCGGCCGGCACCACGCGCTCGTGCGACTCCTGGACGACGCGGTCGAGTTCGTCGTCCGTGAGCGCGCGCGCCCACAGGCTCTCGCGAAGCATGTTCTCCAACGCGTTCGACATCGCGCCTCCTGCTGTCGTCCCTCGTGACATCGCATCGGCCGAACCGTCGCAGGCGCCGGTCGGCGGGGTCCGTAAGAAATGTCGTTGCAACGACATCTTCGGCGCGGCGATGGTGCCACAGTCATCCGCGTTCGCCAAACAACAAGGAGACAACGATGAAGCGTTCGAACAAGGACCCGCGCCCCGCGCGCGGACCCGACGGCGGGGATGCGCGCGGCCTGCGCCGGCGCGACGTGCTGGGCTACGCCACGGCCGCGCCGCTGGCATCGGCGGCGGCCGGCATCGCCGGGCTCGGTGCCCTCACGGCGCCCGCCTCCGCGGTGGCCGCGCTGTTGCCCATGACCCCGCCCGACACCACCGACCTGATCGACATCGGCGACGCGGTCACGCTGACGTCGCTGCCGACCATGCCGCTCGTGAAGGTGACGAACACCGGCGACGGCCGCGTGCGCCTGGCGCTGCCGCGCCTCGAAGTGGGCCAGGGCATCGCCACCGCCAGCGCCATGATGCTGGCCGACAAGCTGCGCCTGCCGCTGAGCGCCATCGAAGTCACGTCGGCCGACGCGAGCCCCGAGCTGATCTGGAACCAGCTCACGGGCGGCTCGTCGAGCGTGCGCTCGATGCACGCGGGCATGCCGCTGCTGGGCGGCCTCGGCGGCCTGCTCTCGGGCTCCACGCCTTCGGTGGTCGGGCAGCGCGTGACGCGGCTCGATGCGCTGGACATCGTCACCGGGCGCAAGAAGTTCACGCTCGACCAGGCAGTGCCCAATGCCAAGCCGACGATGGTGCGGCGCCCGCCGACCATCAACGGCAAGTTCGTCGGCATCAACAACCTGAACACCGTGATGGGCATGCCGGGCGTGATCGGCGTGGTGCCGATTCCCGCCACCAACGGCATCACGCCGACGCCACCCGGCGTGGCGGTGATGGCCGAGACCTTCGGCCAGGCCTGGGCCGCGGTGAACGCGCTCGACGTGACCTGGGCCGCGGGGCCGCTCGACGGCGAGTCGAACGCCACCATCATGCGCAAGCTGAAGTCGTCGCTGCTGCCCTTTGCGCTGCCGCCGCTGGGCGCGCTGACGGTCGAGGCCGAGTTCGAGTTCGCGCCGGCCGCGCACTGCCCGATGGAAGTCGAATGCGCGATTGCCGATGTGCGAGCGGATCGCGCCGAGATCTGGGCCGGGCTGCAGAGCCCCATCGTCACCCAGCAGGCGGTGGCCGCCGAGCTGGGCCTGCCGCTGAACAAGGTCGTCGTGCATGCGGTGCCGTCGGGCGGCTCCTTCGGGCGGCGCCTGTTCTGGGACCCGGTGCTGCAGGCGATCCAGGTGTCGAAGGCGCTGGGGCGCCCCTGCCGCCTGATGTACCACCGCACCGACGACATGCGCCACACGCGCATCCGCCCGCCGATCTACCAGAAGGCGCGCGCCACGATGCTGCTGGGCCAGGTCATCGCCTTCGAGCAGCGCATCGCCAGCGTGCGCCTGGACACGCGCCACGGCTTCGGCAACATGCTCGAGGCCGCCGCCATCGCGCTGCCCAACGCCTTCCCGCAGACGGTGGGCAACTTCGCGATCGAGCAGGTCATGTTCAAGACCATGGTGACCTCGCCCTACAACTTCGGCGTCACGACCAAGCTGCTGACGCCGGTGCCGATGGACATGAACACCTGCTCCTACCGCTCGGTGCACATCCAGCCCGCGCGGCTGGTGGAAGAGATCCTGGTCGACGAGATGGCCCGCGCCGCGCGCAAGGACCCGGTCGCCTTCCGGCTCGAGTACCTGCGCCTGCCGCGCGCCCGCGCGGTGCTGAAGGCGGTGGCAGAGGCCGCGCAATGGGGCAAGGCGATGCCGGCGGGCTTTGCGCAGGGCGTGGGCGTGCACCAGGAGTCGAAGTCGTTCACGGCCTGCATCGTCGAGATCGACGCGCGCGTGCCGGCGCAGGCCCGCGTGGTGCGCACCACCATCGCCATCGACGTGGGCACGCCGATCAACCCCTCGGGCATCGAGGCGCAGCTGCAGGGCGGCCTGTGCGAATCGATCGCGCTGGTGCTGTCGGCGGGGCTGCACATCCAGAACGGCCTGCCGCTGGAGGGCAGCTACTCGCAGTACCACTTCTCGCGCATGAAGCACTACCCGAAGGACGTGAAGATCATCATCATGCCGGCCAGCGGCGAGGCCATCGGCGGCCTGGGCGAGGTCGGCCTGTCGGCGAGCTCGGGCGCCATCGCCAACGCCTATGGGCGCGCCACCGGCATCAAGCCGCGCAGCTTCCCGCTGAACTTCCCGGTCGACTTCACGCCGATCCCGCCGGGCAAGCTGCCCACGCCCGTCAACGTTCCGATCCCCGCCTGAGGAGACCCGCCATGCCTGTGCAATCTTTCAAGGTGAACGGCCAGAACGTGGACGTCGAGGCGCCCGACGACCTGGCGCTGCTGTGGGTGCTGCGTGACAAGCTCGGCATCACCGGCCCGAAGTACGGCTGCGGCATCAACGTGTGCAAGGCCTGCACCTGCCACGTCGACGGCAAGGCCGTGACGACCTGCTCGGTGCGCGTGTCCGACGTGCGCGGGCGCCAGGTGACGACCATCGAAGGCCTGGCCAACGGCAACACGCTGCACCCGGTGCAGCAGGCCTGGATGAACCTGGACGTGCCGCAGTGCGGCTTCTGCCAGCCGGGCCAGATCATGGCCGCGGTCGACCTGCTGCGCCGCACGCGCACGCCGACGGACGCCGACATCGATGCCATCGAGAACGTGTGCCGCTGCGGCACCTACGGCCGCATCCGCGAGGCGATCAAGGCCGCCGCCGCGATGATGGGATAGGACCAGACGAAAAAACGGCCAGCCACCGCGCTCTGCGGTGCTGGCCGGTTGGCGCTGGCGGCGCTTACTCGCCGAGGTAGGCGGCGCGCACGCGCGGGTCGCGCAGCAGTTCCTTGGCGTCGCCGTTCATCGTGATGAGGCCCGACTCCATCACGTAGCCACGGTCGGCCAGTTGCAGCGCGCGGTTGGCGTTCTGCTCCACCAGCAGGATCGTGACGCCCTGCGCGGCCACGGTCTGCACCACCTCGAAGATCTTGTCGCACATGATCGGCGACAGGCCCATGGTGGGCTCGTCGAGCAGCAGCACCTTCGGACGCGCCATGAGCGCGCGGCCCATGGCCAGCATCTGCTGTTCGCCGCCCGACATCGTGCCGGCCAACTGGTCCTTGCGCTCGCGCAGGCGCGGGAAGGTCACGAACACGCGCTCCATGTCGCTCGCGATCTCGGCCTTGTCGTTGCGGATGTAGGCGCCGATCTGCAGGTTCTCGGTGATCGTCATGCGCGTGAACACGCCACGGCCCTCGGGCACCATCACGAGGCCCTCGCCCACCAGATCCCAGGCGCCGCGGCCCTTGATGCTGCGGCCCAGGAACTCGATGTCGCCCGCGCCGGCCGGCAGCGTGCCGGTGATGGCCTTCATGGTGGTGGTCTTGCCGGCGCCGTTGGAGCCGATGAGCGAGACCAGCTCGCCCTCGAACACGTCGAAGTCCACGCCCTTCACGGCCTGGATGCCGCCGTAGCCCACCTTCAGGCCACGGACCTTGAGCAGGTTCTTGCCTGCGGCCTTGGCGGCGGCCGGTGCCGTCGCGGTTGCCATCGTTGCTTCTGCGGTGCTCATCTCAGTGTCCTCCGGTGCCGAGGTAGGCCTCGATCACCTTTTCGTTCTTCTGTACCTCGACCGGGTTGCCCTCGGCAATCTGCTTGCCGTAGTCGAGCACGGTGACGCGGTCGCACAGGCCCATGATGAGCTTGACGTCGTGTTCGATGATCAGGATCGTGCGGTTGTCCTTGCGGATGCGGTCGATGAGCTCGCGCAGCAGGACCTTCTCGGTCGAGTTCATGCCGGCGGCCGGCTCGTCCAGCGCGATGAGCTGGGGATCGGTGGCCAGGGCGCGCGCGATCTCGAGGCGGCGCTGGTCGCCGTAGCTCAGCGTGCGCGCCTTGTAGTCGGCGAACTTGCCGATGCCCACGTAGTCGAGCAGCTCCTGTGCGCGCTTGGCGATGGCGGCCTCTTCGGCCTTGAAGCCCTTGGTGCGCAGCATGGCGCCGAACACGCCGGAGTGCGTACGGATGTGGCGCCCGACCATCACGTTCTCGAGCGCCGTCATTTCGGCGAAGAGGCGGATGTTCTGGAAGGTGCGCGCGATGCCGGCCTTGGCCACTTCGTGCACGGCCGTCGGCTGGTAGGGCTTGCCGGCCAGCTCGAAGGTGCCGCTGTCGGGCGTGTACAGCCCGGTGATCACGTTGAAGAAGGTCGTCTTGCCGGCGCCGTTCGGCCCGATCAGGCCGTAGACCTGGCCGCGCTTGATGGTGATGCCCACGTCCGAGAGGGCCTGCAGCCCGCCGAAGCGCTTGGAGATGCCGCGAACGTCGAGGATGGTGTCTGTCGTCATGTCTGTGTGTCCTTGGCTCACGGATTGATGGACATGGGACGCGATGCCGCACCCGGCACTTCGTCAGCGGGGCTGTCGATGCCCGGTGCGTGGGTCTGGAGCGTTCCGGGCGCCACGGCCGCATGGGTCGGGTCGACGGGCGCGCCGTTCTTCTTGGTCAGCGTCTTGCCGTGTTCGGGCGATGGCCACAGGCCGCGCGGGCGCATCAGCATGATGACGATCATGGCCAGCGCGATGAACAGCTGGCGCAGGATGGACGCGTCCAGGCGGCCGTCGGTCATCGCCTGCAGCGGGCCGGCCACGTAGCGCAGCACTTCGGGCAGCGCGGCCAGCAGCACGGCGCCCAGGATGACGCCGGGCAGGTGCCCGAGGCCGCCGAGCACGACCATGGCGACGATCATCACCGACTCCATCAGGCTGAAGGACTCGGGCGACACGAAGCCCTGGAAGGCCGCGAACATCGCGCCCGACACGCCGCCGAAGCTGGCGCCCATGCCGAAGGCCAGCAGCTTCATGTTGCGGGTGTTGATGCCCATCGCCTTGGCAGCGATTTCATCTTCGCGGATGGCCATCCAGGCGCGGCCGATGCGCGAGATCTGCAGCCGGTGCGAAATGATGATGGTGGCCACCACGAGCGCCAGGAACAGGTAGTAGTACAGCGTGACCGAGGAGATCGTGAAGCCGTCGAACTTCCACGCCTTGCCGAGGTCGAGACCCCAGAACTTGATGGAGTCGATCGCCGTGATGCCCTTCGGCCCGTTGGTGATGTTGATCGGCTGGTCCAGGTTGTTCAGGAACACCCGGATGATTTCACCGAAGCCGAGCGTGACGATCGCGAGGTAGTCGCCGCGCAGCTTCAGCGTGGGCGCCCCCAGCATCGCGCCGAGCACCCCGGCCACCACCAGCGCGAGTGGAACCACGATCAGGAGCGAGGTGTGCAGCCCGTTCGGGAACATCGCCTTGAACCACGGAAAGGTGTCCGAGAGGTGCGACGAACCCATCAGCGCGTAGAGGTACGCGCCGACCGCAAAGAAGGCCACATAGCCCAGGTCGAGCAGGCCGGCATAGCCGACCACGATGTTCAGGCCGAGCGCGAGCATCACGTAGAGCAATGCGATGTCGGCGATGCGCACCCAGGCGTTGCCCTGGGTCTGCAACAGGATGGGCAGCGCCAGCACGGCGACCACGCCGAGGATGTAGAGCGCGAGGTTCTTGCTGTTCTTCATAGTGTGCTGCTCCTCAGGCCCGGTCCGCCACGCGCTCGCCGAGCAGACCCGAAGGCCGCAGCGTGAGCATCACGATCAGCACGATGAAAGCGAAGATGTCGCTGTAGTTGCTGCCCAGCACGCCACCCGTGAGGGTGCCGATGTAGCCGGAGCCGATGGCCTCGATGAGGCCGAGCAGAATGCCGCCGACCACCGCGCCGGCCAGGTTGCCAATGCCGCCGAACACGGCCGCGGTGAAGGCCTTGAGGCCGGGCAGGAAGCCCATCGCGTGTTGCGCGATGCCGTAGTTGGAGGCGTACATCACGCCGGCGATGGCCGCGAGCACGGCGCCGATGATGAAGGTGGCCGAGATGACCATGTCGGGCCGGATGCCCATGAGCGCCGCGACGCGCGGGTTCTCGGCGGTGGCGCGCATCGCGCGGCCGAGCTTGGTGTAGTTGACCAGCCACATCAGGATCACGAGCGAGAACGCCGTGACGCTGAGGATCATGACCTGCGTCGGAGAGATCACGGCGCCGCCCACGTGGATGGGGTCGGTCGGCAGGAGGTTGGGATACGCCTTGTTGGTGGGCTTCCAGATGATCATGGCCAGCGTCTGCAGCAGGATCGACACGCCGATGGCGGTGATGAGCGGTGCGAGCTTGGGGCTGTTGCGCAGCGGCCGGTAGGCCACTTTCTCGATCACGAAGTTGAGGCTTGCCGCGACGACGCAGGCAATGATCAGCGCAACGAAGAGGATCAGCCAGCCCGGTGTGTTGGGCATTCCGTCCTTCATGAGCCCGATGATGGTCCAGCTTGTGAGCGCCCCCACCATCAGCACTTCACCGTGCGCAAAATTGATCAGATTGATGATGCCGTACACCATGGTGTAGCCCAAGGCTATCAAGGCATACATGCTGCCGAGAACCAGACCGTTGATGATCTGCTGCAGCAATATTTCCATAACGCGATTCCCTATGTGTTGCACCTTGCGGGTGCCATTCACCTACCGAGGCACCGGTTTGGCGCCACTGGCTTGACAAGCAAAAAACCAGCCAACATGTGTCGCCGGCAGATTTGGTGGGCGGGATTGTAGACACGCCCCGGCGCTGTTTTGGGGCGGGATGACCGGGGTTTACCCGCTCACTTCATGCTGTATGCGCGTGAAGTCATGCAGATGCGCAAACCTGTATCAGCGATCTGAATTTGTGTTGAGGCGACGCAGTTCGCGCAGCTTTTCCGCGATGCGGATTTCGAGCCCGCGTTCGACCGGTTCGTAGAAAACCTGGCCTTCCAGCCCCTCGGGCAGGTAGCGCTCGCCGGCGGCGAAACCGCCCTCCTCGTCGTGCGCGTAGCGGTACCCCTTGCCGTAGTCGAGCTCCTTCATGAGCTTGGTCGGCGCATTGCGCAGGTGCATCGGCACCGGGCGCGTGCTGTCTTTCTTCACCAGCGCGCGCACCGCGTTGTAGGCCTTGTAGACCGCATTCGACTTGGGTGCGATGGCCAGGTAGACCACGCATTCCGCCAGTGCCAGCTCGCCTTCGGGGGTACCCAGGCGCTCGTAGACCTCGGCCGCATCGAGCGCCAGGCGCAGCGCACGCGGGTCGGCCAGGCCGATGTCTTCGCTGGCCATGCGCACCAGGCGGCGCGCCATGTAGCGCGGGTCGGCGCCGCCGTCGAGCATGCGCACGAACCAGTAGAGTGCGGCGTCGGGGTCGCTGCCGCGCACCGATTTGTGCAGCGCGCTGATGGTGTCGTAGAACTGCTCGCCACCCTTGTCGTAGCGGCGCATGCGCTCGCCGAGCACGCGCAGCAGCCACTCGTCGGTGATGTTCGTGAGCTTCTCGGCGCCGGCTGCAACGGCCAGGGTCTCGAGCGTGTTGAGCAGGCGGCGCGCGTCGCCGTCCGCGTAGGCGACCAGGCGGTCGATGGCCGCCTCGTCGATGGCCGGAACCGCCTGGATCGCTTGCGCCTTGGCGACGATCTGCTTCAGGTCGCCTTCGTTGAGCGACTGCAGCACGTACACCGCCGCCCGCGACAGCAAGGCCGAATTGACTTCGAACGACGGGTTCTCGGTGGTCGCGCCGATGAAGGTGAACAGGCCCGACTCGACGTGCGGCAGGAACGCGTCCTGCTGGCTCTTGTTGAAGCGGTGCACCTCGTCCACGAAGACGATGGTGCGCTGCTGCGTGAGCCCGTCGCGCGCGGCGGTGGCCTGCTCGACCGCCTCGCGGATGTCCTTCACGCCGCCCAGCACCGCGCTGATGCTCAGGAACTGCGCGTCGAAGGCGTCGGCCATGAGCCGCGCGATGGTCGTCTTGCCGGTACCCGGCGGGCCCCAGAGGATGCAGGAGTGCGGCTGGCCCGACTCGAAGGCGATGCGCAGCGACATGCCCGGACCGAGCAGGTGCTGCTGGCCGATCACTTCGCCGAGCGTCTTGGGACGCAGGCGCTCGGCGAGGGGCTGGTGGGTGCGCGGGGCCAAACGGGGGACTGTCCTGCTGAGGGTGATTACTGCTTGAGCACGTCGGCGCCCGCGGGCGCCTTGAACTCGAAGGTGCTGGCGGGCAAGGCCGGGTTCACCTCGACCTTGCTGAACTTGAGCGCCGAGCGCTGGCCGAAGCTGTCCAGGATCTCGAGGGCCGCGAGCGCGTCACCCTGGAAGCCGACCATCACGCTCTGCAGCTGGCCGTCCTTGTTCTTCGGCGTGGCCTTGACCCACTGCAGGCCGTCGCGCTCGGGCGCGGCCTCCAGCGCGAAATCGGCCTGCAGGGCGCGCAGGTCGGCGGCGGAAGCAATCAGCGCGGCGGGCGTCGAACCCAGCGCCTGCGCCTGGGTGCGCTGCGTGACCTGGTTCAGGTCGGCGTCGTAGAGCCACAGCGTCTTGCCGTCGGCCACGATGCTCTGGGCGAAGGGCTTGCGATAGTCGAACTTGAATTTGCCGGGGCGATGGAATTCGAAGGTGCCGGTCGACGTCTTCGCGCGGCCCGGCTGGCCCTCGCGCGGCGGGGCCGTCACGGTCTGGGTGAACTCGGCACGGCCGGACTTGACCGTCTTCACGAAGGCTTCGAGGCTTTCGAGCCCGTCGGCCCAGGCACTGCCGGCCACCGTGCAGATCAGGCCGGCCAACAGCCAGAGGCGGGTTTTCTTCATGGGAGGTTCCTCGGAAAAACGTTGCTGCGATGCCCATCGACACTACCCGCCGCAGGTGCCGGCTTCTGTAGGCTTTCATGAAGATTTGCAGCAGCGCCGGTGCGCGTTTGCAAATTGCCTCTCAGCACGTAACCAGTCCTGGCGCGGTGGTGATGGGGGTCGTCGTCGATGGTGCGCCGGCGGGTCACTCCGCCTGGCGCGCGGGCACGAGGATCTCGCGCTGGCCGCTGCCGCTCATGGCGCTCACGAGGCCGGCCTTTTCCATGTCCTCGACCAGGCGCGCGGCGCGGTTGTAGCCGATCTTCAGGTGGCGCTGCACCAGCGAGATGCTGGCCTTGCGGTTCTTGAGCACGACCTCGACCGCCTGGTCGTACATCGGGTCTTTTTCGCCGTCGCCGCCGCCGAGCAGGTCGCCGTCACCGTCGCCATCGACCGTGCCGCCTTCGAGCACGCCCTCGATGTAGTCGGGCTCGCCCTGGCTCTTGAGGTAGGCCACCACGCGGTGCACTTCCTCGTCGCTCACGAAGGCACCATGCACGCGGATCGGCAGGCCGGTGCCGCTGGCCATGTAGAGCATGTCGCCCATGCCCAGCAGCGCCTCGGCGCCCATCTGGTCGAGGATGGTGCGGCTGTCGATCTTGGAGCCCACCGAGAACGCGATGCGCGTGGGGATGTTGGCCTTGATGAGGCCGGTGATCACGTCGACGCTGGGACGCTGCGTGGCCAGGATCAGGTGGATGCCGGCGGCGCGGGCCTTTTGCGCAAGGCGGGCAATCAGCTCTTCGATCTTCTTGCCGACCACCATCATCAGGTCGGCCAGCTCGTCGATGATGACCACGATGTGCGGCTCGCGCTTCAGCGGTTCCGGATCGTCCGGCGTAAGGCTGAAGGGGTTGTAGATGAACTCCTCGCGCGCCTTGGCTTCGTCGATCTTGGTGTTGTAGCCGGCCAGGTTGCGCACGCCGAGCTTGCTCATGAGCTTGTAGCGGCGCTCCATCTCGGCCACGCACCAGTTCAGGCCGTGCGCCGCCTGGCGCATGTCGGTGACCACGGGCGCCAGCAGGTGCGGGATTCCTTCGTAGACCGACATTTCGAGCATCTTCGGGTCGATCATGAGCAGGCGGACGTCGCGTGCCTCGGCCTTGTAGAGCAACGAAAGAATCATCGCGTTGATACCGACCGACTTGCCCGAACCGGTGGTACCGGCCACCAGCACGTGCGGCATCTTCGCGAGGTCGGCCACCACGGGGTTGCCGATGATGTCCTTGCCCAGGCCCATCGTGAGCATCGACTTGCCCTCGTTGTAGACCTGCGAGCCCAGGATTTCGCTGAGCTTGATCGACTGGCGCTTGGCGTTCGGCAGTTCGAGCGCCATGTAGTTCTTGCCCGGGATGGTCTCGACCACGCGGATCGACACCAGCGAGAGCGAACGCGCCAGGTCCTTGGCGAGGCCCAGGATCTGCGAGCCCTTGACGCCGGTGGCGGGCTCGATCTCGTAGCGCGTGATGACGGGGCCGGGCGAGGCGAGCACCACGCGCACCTCGACGCCGAAGTCCTTGAGCTTCTTCTCGATCATGCGCGAGGTCATCTCGAGCGTGTCGGAGGACACCGTTTCCTGGCGCACCAGCGCGGCGTCGAGCAGGTCGACCTGCGGCAGCTTGCTGTCGGGCAGTTCCTTGAAGAGCGGCTTCTGGCGCTCCTTGACGACGCGGTCGCTGCGGGGGACCTCGGTCATCGCGGGCTCGATCTGCACGGGCGGCGATGCGGGGCGGCGCTTGGGCGCGACTTCTTCCTCTTCGTCGTCGAAGCTCGGCTCGAGAGGGCCGGCGTCGCCGAACGCGGCCTCCTTGCTGGGGCGCATTTTCTTGGCGCGCGGCGCGGGCGCCAGCTCCTCCTCGTCGCCGGCGCGTTCGCGCGCGGCCTGCTTGCCCATGGCAATGTCGGCGGCCATTTCGCGCTTTTCACGGCGCGACTCGAACAGCGAGTACGCACGGGCACCGATGCGCTCGGCGATCAGGCTCCAGGAGAAACGGAACACCAGCGCCGAGCCGATCACGCCGCCGGCGATGGCGACCAGCGCCGAACCCGTGAAGCCCAGCCAGCGCACGCTCGCCGGCCCCACGAGGTAGCCGAGGGCGCCGCCGCCCGAACCCGGGAGGTGCGATTCGAGTCGGTACAGGCGCGACCATTCGAGCACCGCGCTGGCGCACAGCAGCAGGACCAGGCCGAACCAGAAAGCGAGACGGCTGCGATTGAAGCGGCCGCGCGGGGGCTGTTCGACCGCCGGCGTCGGTTCGCCGCCGCGCAGCCAGCCGGCCAGCGACGAGAGCCACGCACGCAAACCGGCCGCGAGGCACCACCAGACGGAATAGCCGGCAAGGAAGTAGCTGCCATCGGCCAGCCAGGCGCCGATGCGGCCGCCCCAGTTCTTGATCTCACCGCCCGTGCCCGAGGTCGACCAGGCGGCATCGGACGGGGTGAAACTCAGCATCGCCAGCAGCCAGAACAGGAGGGCTGCGAACCCGGCGATCAGGGTGATTTCGTGGGCGAAGCGCAGGGCGCGCAGGCGCACGGGTTGCCCTTCGGCAGCGGAAGAAGAGGAGGACGATTGAAGCGTATGGAGCGAATAGGTCATGAAAAGCACGGCGCCCGGCCCGAAAAAACGCAGGCCGGCCGCCCCGAACACTACAACAAAAGGCCGTGGACGCCGAAAGCGCCCGGCCTATGGGCTCAGGTCAGCGTCAGGAGCCGGTCCTTGATGATCACCGAGCCGTCTTCCTGGGACTGGACGAAACCGCGCTCTTCCAGGTCCTTCATGACGCGGCTCACCATTTCGCGCGACGCGCCGACCATCTTGGCCAGGTCCTGGCGGGAGATCTTGTCGCGGACCTTGAGGTTGCCCATGCCGTCCTGGCTGGCGAACTCGAGCAGCGCGCGGGCCACGCGGCCGTACACGTCCATCAGCGCCAGCGACTCGATCTTGCGGTCGGCGTGGCGCAGGCGCTGCACCAGGCCGCGCATGATGTTGTAGGCCATCGAGGAGTTCTCGGGCAGGCAGCGCGCGAAGGCGTCGCGGCCCAGCATGAGCACGTCGCACTGGATTTCGGTGCGCACGGTGGCCGAATGCGGCTCGTCGTCGATCAGGCTCATCTCGCCGAGATAGTCGCCGGGGTGCAGCGTGGCCAGGATCACCTCGCGGCCACGGCTGTCGGCGCTCGTGACGCGGGCGCGGCCGGTCAGGATGATGTACAGCGCATCGGATTTCTTGCCCTGCTCCACGACGACCTCGGCGCGTTTGAAGCGCTTCTTGATGATCGCATCCGCAATGCTTGCGGACTGCGAGGCCGTCAACGACGCGAACAATGGAACGCGCCGAAGCAATTCAAGGTTGGACAGCATCGACATTAATCAATCCCTGAAACAGCGCGCGATGTGATCCTGATGCTGAGCCCATGGATTACTACAATCGCGCGCATTGAAAACACCGTGCACCCGGTGTTGAACCGGGCGGTGATACTCCCCACGTATCGCTACCACCCTGAAAATGTACACGCTGCCGCAGCGTCCATCCTAGGTTTTCTACTCATGTCCGCACCCCAACACGCCAAGGTTCTCATTCTGGGCTCCGGCCCGGCCGGCTACACCGCCGCCGTCTACGCCGCACGCGCCAACCTCCAGCCTTTGCTCATCACGGGCATCGCGCAAGGCGGTCAACTCATGACCACCACCGAGGTCGACAACTGGCCGGCCGACGTGCACGGCGTGCAGGGCCCCGAGCTGATGCAACGCTTTCTCGAACACGCCGAACGCTTCAAGACGCAGATCGTGTTCGACCACATCAACAAGGTCGACCTGAGCAAGCGCCCGTTCACGCTCACGGGCGACAGCGGCACTTACACCTGCGACTCGCTAATCATCGCCACGGGCGCATCGGCCAAGTACCTGGGCCTGGATTCCGAAGAGAAGTTCATGGGCCGCGGCGTCTCCGCCTGCGCGACCTGCGACGGCTTCTTCTACCGCGAGCAGGAAGTCTGTGTGATCGGCGGCGGCAACACGGCCGTCGAGGAGGCGCTGTACCTCTCCAACATTGCAAACAAAGTCACACTCGTGCATCGCCGCGACAAGTTCCGCGCCGAGCCCATCCTGATCGACAAGGTCATGGAAAAAGTGGCCGAAGGCAAGATCGTGCTGAAGCTACACAACCAGCTCGACGAGGTGCTCGGTGACGGCACGGGCGTGACGGGCATCCGCATCAAGAACACGCAGACCGGCGCGACCGAAGAGATCACGCTCAAGGGCTGCTTCATCGCGATTGGCCACCACCCGAACACCGACATCTTCCAGGGCCAGCTGGAAATGAAGGACAACTACATCGTGACCCGCTCGGGCCTGAAGGGCTTCGCGACGATGACCACCGTGCCCGGCGTGTTCGCGGCCGGCGACGTGCAGGACAACATCTACCGCCAGGCCATCACCAGCGCCGGCACGGGTTGCATGGCTGCCCTGGACGCGCAGCGCTTCCTGGAAGAGCACTGAGGCTTATCCCACGGGGAACGGGGCACCGGCCAGCGCGGCCGGATTTCCCGTATCTGCGACGGTCCCCGGCCTCGTTGAGCCTGAAAGGGCTATAATCCGAGGCTTTGCCGAAACAGGGCCTACCTCCCACCGGGAGTCGGGTTGCGGCAAATCCGGGGTACCGCCACCCGTTTCTGGCGAGGTCAAGCTGTAAAACACCCTGCAATCGCCCTGATTGCGCCGGTGCCAGCTGTTCAAGAAAGAGTGTCCACATGGCACGCGTATGCGACGTAACGGGCAAAGGCCCGATGGTCGGAAACAACGTTTCCCACGCCAACAACAAAACCAAGCGCCGGTTCCTGCCGAACCTGCAATACCGCCGTTTCTGGGTCGAGACCGAAAACCGTTGGGTTCGCCTGCGCGTTTCGAGCGCTGCACTGCGCCTGATCGACAAGAACGGTATCGATGCCGTGCTCGCAGACCTGCGTGCCCGCGGCCAAGCTTAAGGAGCTGAATCATGGCAACGAGCAAAGGCGGACGCGAAAAGATCAAGCTGGAATCCACCGCGGGTACCGGCCACTTCTACACGACGAGCAAGAACAAGAAGACGATGCCTGAAAAGATGTCGATCATGAAGTTCGACCCCAAGGCGCGCAAGCACGTCGAATACAAGGAAATCAAGCTGAAGTAATTCGGCCTGTTCTCCCCAAAAAACCCGCTGCTCACCCAGCGGGTTTTTTATTGCCTGTCGTTTTTGTGAAAGCAGAAAAAGGCAGGCACAAAAAAGCCGACCCGCAGGTCGGCTTCTTCACTGGGCAAGAGCAGCAGCGCGGGAGGCGCCGGCCCTTTGCTCTTCGTCAGGCGCGCGCAGCGCGCAGGCGGGTCGAGAACTCGCGCAGGCCGGCAATGCCGCTGGCTTCCGCACGGTGACACCAGGCCGCCAGGTCGGCTGCGAGCTGCTCGCGCGATTGCGAGGTGTTCAGCCAGAGCTGACGTAGCTCTTCGCGCATCGTGACCATCTTGTCGAGCACCGGGTGCGCAGCACGGGCCTGCACCAGATGGGTGCGCGCCGAGGCCGGCACCTTGTCGTCGTCGCGATGCAGCCAGCGCTTGGCCGCCTTGAGCACCGACAGGTCGGCGCCCTTGGCCTTCAGCACGTCGATTTCTTCGCTGGTCGCGCGGCGCATTTCGCGGGCGTAGCCGGCCATCACTTCGTAGCGGTTGGCAATGACGGCCTCGAGCGTCTTCTCGTTGGCCACGGGCTGGATGTCGCCCATCTGCATCTTCGGCGGCACCTTCTTGACCTTGGCCCAGCCGAGCTTCTGGAACACCTGGATGTAGACCCAGCCGATGTCGAACTCGTACTTCTTGACCGAGAACTTGGCCGATGTGGGGTACGTGTGGTGGTTGTTGTGCAGCTCTTCGCCGCCGATGATCAGGCCCCAGGGCATGATGTTGCGGCTGGCGTCGGACGCCTCGAAGTTGCGGTAGCCCCAGTAGTGGCCGATGCCATTGATGATGCCGGCGGCGGTGATCGGGATCCAGAGCATCTGGACCGCCCACACGGTCAGGCCGAGCGCGCCGAACAGCGCCAGGTTGATCACCAGCATCAGGCCCACGCCTTGCCAGCTGTAGCGCGTGTACAGGTTGCGCTCGATCCAGTCATCGGGCGTGCCGTGACCGTAGCGCTCCATCGTTTCCTTGTTCTTCGATTCCTTACGGTACAGCTCGGCGCCGCGCCAGAAGACTTCGTCGATGCCCTTGACCTGCGGGCTGTGCGGGTCGTCGGCGGTTTCGCACTTCGCGTGGTGCTTGCGGTGGATGGCGACCCATTCCTTCGTCACCATGCCGGTGCCGAGCCAGAGCCAGAAACGGAAGAAGTGCGAGGGGATCGGACCGAGGTCCATCGCCTTGTGTGTCTGCGTGCGGTGCAGAAAGATCGTGACCGCTGCGATGGTGATGTGCGTGGTGACGAGCGTGTACAGCACGACTTGCCACCAGGCAATGTCCCACAGGCCGTGTCCGAGCCATTGGATGACCGCGTTCAGAACGGCGGAGTCAGGAAGCATCATTGAGTCAGGTACTCCATGGCCACACGAAGGTGCAGCCTTCAGGTAACCCGCGATTTTAGGATGTCAGGGCCAAAACGAGGCCTTTTGTCCTTCTGTCACACCGCAGATTTACCCTAGTTTGGAGCCCCGCGCCTATTTCCGGTTCCACACGGCGGCAAAAAAGCCGTCGGTGGCGTGGCGATGCGGCCACAGCCGCAGGTAGCGGCGGCCGTCTTCCCCGCCCGCGCACAGGGTCTCGGCGCCCTCCACCTTGAGCGCCTGGAGCAGTTCCGCGGCATCCATGGGCACGAAATCGGGGTTCGCGGCGGCAAAAGCCTCGGCGATGGCCTCGTTTTCCTCCGGCAGCACGCTGCAGGTGGCGTACACGAGCCGGCCGCCCGACTTCACGAGCCGTGCCGCGCTTTGCAGGATGGCGGTCTGCTTGGCCGTCAGTTCGGCCACCGACTTGGCCGATTGCCGCCATTTGAGGTCAGGGTTGCGGCGCAGCGTGCCGAGCCCCGAACAGGGCGCGTCGACCAGCACGCGGTCGATCTTGCCGGCCAGACGCTTGATCCGGTCGTCGCGCTCGTGGGCGATCGCGGCCGGGTGCACGTTCGAGAGCTTGCTGCGCGCCAGCCGCGGCTTGAGCGCGTCCAGGCGGTGGGCCGAGGTGTCGAAGGCGTAGAGCCGGCCGGTGTTGCGCATGGTCGCGCCGATGGCCAGGGTCTTGCCGCCGGCGCCGGCGCAGAAATCGACCACCATTTCGCCGCGCTTGGCGTCCAGCAGCAGCGCCAGCAGCTGGGAGCCCTCGTCCTGCACTTCGATGGCGCCGCGCACGAACGCGTCGAGCTTGGTCAGCGCCGGCTTGCCGTCGATGCGCAGCCCCCAGGGCGAGAACGGCGTCACTTCAGATTTGATAGCAGCCTTCGCAAGCTCCGCCTTCACTTCGGCCCGCTTGTCGGTGAATGCATTGACGCGCAGGTCGAGCGGCGCCGGCTGCTGCAGGCTCTCGACCATCGGCCAGAAGCCGTCGCCCAGCTGCGCCTTGAGCGGCGCGACCAGCCATTCGGGCAGGTTGTGGCGATGGCGTTCGAGCAGGTCGTCGGGCTTGACGGCGTCGCAGTTGTCGAGCCAGCGCTTCTCGGTGTCGTTGAGCGCGCTCTTCAGAAAGTCGCGCGGGCCGTGAAAGCCCAGGATCGCCATGCGGCGCTCCTTCGAACCGCTGCCCGAGGGCGACAGGTGATCGAACAGCAGCTTCTTGCGAAGCACGGTGTAGACGGTTTCGGCGAGCGTCGCGCGCTCGCGCGGGCCGAACTCGCGGTGGTCGCGGAAAAAGCGCGAAACGACCTGGTCGGCCGGGTGATCGAATTTCAGGACCAGGCCGACCAGATCGGCGGTGGCCTCCAACAGGGCTTTGGGATGCATAGCCCCGATTGTCTCAGCCGGCCGGCCTCGCGGCCGAAACGCCTCAGGCGCCGCGCACCCAGACGGTTCCGAAGGCCTGCCGCTCGATGTCTTCCAGCGTGGGCGAATGCCCCGCCCAGAGCACCAGCGCCGCGCCCGGCAGGGTCAGGGTCTGCTCGAGTTCGCGGCACAGGTGCCAGCGGTCCTCGTCGTCGAGCCCCGGCACCTCGACGAACACGATGTACGCCCGCCGCCAGGCGAACTCGCGCAGGTTCTTGCGCACCACCCACAGCCGCGACACGGGCAGGCAACGCGCGATGTCCGCGCGCAGCTCGCCCAGCTCGTGGTCGTTCAGGTCGTGGCGCGAAATCTGGCTGAAGAACGGCGTGTCGGTGATCTCTTCCCAGGCGCGCGCCTCGGCCTCCTCCGCCTCCTTGAGCCGCGCGCGCCACAGCTTGAGCCCCTGCTCGTCGTGCGGCCCGGCTTCGGGATCTTCGAGGGAAGCGACGGCGTTCTTCGCCGCCCACCAGCGGCTGGCCACGCCCGACTGGTGCAGCCGTTCGAGCACCGCCAGGCGCTCGGCGCGCTCGCGCACGGGCAGCATCTGGGCCAGCCCGCGCAGCGCGCCCGGATGGTCCGGCGCGATCCGCAGTGCGCTTTCGTAGCGCGCGCGCACCGGCGCCGCCGGATCGAGCCGGCGCTCGGCGTCGGCCCACTCGACCATCTCGTCGGGCGTGTTGCGCTCGCCGCGGGCCGCCAGCACCGCGATGCGCTCACGGATGCGCGAGCGGTGCGCGTGGTGCTGCTTCCAGTCGGCCGCGTGGGCGCGGCGCCAGGCATTGTCGAAATGCGCGATCCACTTGTGCTTGTCAGCCAGCATGTCGAGTGCGGGCCGCTGCGACCAGGCCGGCAGCGCCGCTTTCTGGTTCAGCGCTTCGAGCCGGTCGCGCAGCACGGGGTGGGTGTCGTCCAGGTCGCTCACGCGCCGCATCGCCTCGCGCAGCGCCTGGCGCGCGAACTCCTCGCTCGGCGGCGTGCGGGCGCGCTGCCGCAAAGCGGCGAACGGGCCGGGCGGCAGCGGCTCGCGCTCGGCGCGCGCCCAGTGCCAGGGCCAGAACTCGCTGGCGTACCAGTTGCCCTTGATGGCCACTTCGGTGAGCGCGGCCGCGGCCACCGCGGTGCCGAGCAGCCGGCCCGAGATGCGGTCGGCCTCGTATTCGTCCTGGCGGGCCAGCGCGAAAGTCTTGGCGGCAAAACGCGGAAAGTACCAACGGAAGAAGGCCTGCGACACCAGCGCCATCACGCCCTCGTCGCGCTGCAGGCTGGCATCGAGCCGCAGCCACGACAGCCGCGTGCGGTAGATCCAGGCGCTCAACCGGCCGTGGTTGCCGCGCAGGTGGCCGTATTCGTGGGCCAGCACCGACAGCAGGCGCTGCCGGTCCAGCATCATCAGCAGCGGCAGGCCGATGCTCAGCGAGTTGAGCGCACCGCCGAACAGGCCGAAGCGCGGCACCTGGCGGATGCTGGCGTTGAAGTTGTCGTCCAGGTAGACGCGGTGCACCGGCGGACCCTTGATGCGCTCGCGGATGCGGTCCAGCGCCTCGAACAGCCCCGGCGCGTCGGCGCGCGTGAGCGGCTCGCCGTCGGGCTCGTCGAAGTGCACCCAGAGCGCACGCAAAGTCGCCCAGAACAGGCCCAGCGCGAACACGAGCAGCCAGCCGCGGGTGAAGTTGAACCGCCCGTCGGCCACCGACACGACCACCCAGGCCACAATGCCCACCGCCAGCCCGAGGCAGGCCAGCACCCAGAGGTAGCCGAGCGCGGCGAACGCCGCGACGCCACGCCGGTAGCGCGCGCTGTCGTCCGCACTCGCGTGCTCGCTCAGGCGAACCAGGTGAACAAAATCCGCACGGTCCATCCGACTCCCGTCAAAGACTCATCCGACAGTTGTTACCGAAGAAAGAAGCCCCCGTTGAACGACGAAGACCTCCCTCCCCTGATCGAAACGCCCCCTGGCCGCTACCGCCACTACAAGGGCGGCGAGTACGACGTGATCGGCACCGTCCGCCACAGCGAGACGCTGGAGCCGATGACGCTGTACCGCGCCCTCTACGGTGCCCGCGGCCTGTGGGTCCGGCCCGCCGCGATGTTCGAGGAAACCATCGAGATCGACGGCCGCCCGCAGCGCCGCTTCACCCCGATCGACGCTCAGCCGCAGTGAACGTCCTTGACGCGGCCACGCGCGTCGACGCTGATGTTGAGCCGTCCGGGGTTGAGTTCCATCGTGACCGCCTGGTTCGGCTTGAGCACCCGCGCCGTGCCGGCGCCGGCGCGCGCACGTGCCGCGGCTTCGAGCTGGGGCGTCACCTGCTGGCCCACGGCAAAGCGGGCGCCTTCGGCGTTGCACTGGAAGACGGGTTCGGCCGGCGCGGCGGGCGCAGGTGCAGCGGCGCCCGGTGCCGGCGCGGGGGCCGGGGCGGCGCAGGCGGCCAGCAGGGCCGCGGTGGCCAACGTCAACAGTAGCGATTGGGTTTTCAAAGTTCTGTGCTCCCGAAAACCCAACAATATAAACAACTTTAAGCTTTGTGACTCAATGTATCCAACAGCCATCCAGCGATGGCGCGCGGGTACAGCAGGTGCTCCTGGGACAGCACCCGGGCGGCCAGCGTGGCGGCCGTGTCGTCCGGCAGCACCGGCACCACGGCCTGCGCCAGGATCGGTCCGTGGTCGAGCTCCGCCGTGACCTGGTGCACCGTCACCCCCGCCACCTTGCAGCCCGCCTCGATCGCACGCTGGTGCGTGTGCAGCCCCGGAAAGGCCGGCAGCAGCGAGGGGTGGATGTTCACCAGCCGCCCGGCGTAGCGGGCCACGAAGCCGGGCGTCAGGATGCGCATGAAGCCCGCCAGCACCACCAGCGCCGGCGCGTGGGCGTCGACCGCCTCGGCCAGCGCCGCGTCGAAGGCCTCGCGGCTGTCGAAGGCCTGGTGCGGCACCACGGCGGTCGCGATGCCGTGCGATGCGGCCAGCGCCAGTCCACCAGCCTCCGCCTTGTTGCTGATGACGACGGCGATGCGCGCGCCGAAGCGCTCGGCCCAGCGGTCGCGCTCGGCGGCGCGCACGATGGCCGCCATGTTCGAGCCGCCGCCGGAGATCAGGATCACGATGTTCTTCATGGGAGGCCGGGATTATCCGTGCCCCGCCAACACCCCGATCAGCCTCCCGCCAACCCGCACGCCCGCGGGCTTGTCGCGACGCGGACACCGGATCGCAGCACGACCGTGCTAAAACTCGCAGTTCCGGAGACACCCCGCGTCTGCGGTGGACCGATCAACACAGCGAGGCACGCATGGATTTGAGCTTCACACCCGAAGAACAGAAGTTCCGCGAAGAAGTTCGCGCATGGGTCAAGGACAACCTCCCCCAGGAGATTTCGCACAAGGTGCACAACGCGCTCGAACTGACGCGCGACGATCTGCAAGGCTGGGCCAAGATCCTCGGCAAGAAGGGCTGGCTGGGCTACGGCTGGCCCAAGGAGTTCGGCGGCCCCGGCTGGACCGCCGTGCAGCGCCACCTGTTCGAGGAAGAAACCGCCCTGGCCGGCGCACCGCGCATCATCCCCTTCGGCCCCGTCATGGTGGCCCCGGTGATCATGGCCTTCGGCAACGCCGAGCAGCAAGAGCGCTTCCTGCCCGGCATCGCCAGCGGCGAAGTCTGGTGGAGCCAGGGCTACAGCGAACCCGGCTCGGGTTCCGACCTGGCCTCGGTCAAGACCAAGGCCGAGCGCAAGGGCGACAAGTACATCGTCAACGGCCAGAAGACCTGGACCACGCTCGGCCAGCACGGCGACTGGATGTTCAACCTCGTGCGCACCAGCAACGAAGGCAAGCCCCAGACCGGCATCAGCTTCCTGCTGCTGGACATGAAGTCGCCCGGCGTCACCGTGCGCCCGATCAAGCTGATCGACGGCGGCGTCGAGGTGAACGAGGTGTTCTTCGACAACGTCGAAGTGCCCGCCGAGAACCTGATCGGCGAGGAGAACAAGGGCTGGACCTACGCCAAGCACCTGCTCTCGCACGAGCGCACCAACATCGCCGACGTGAACCGCGCCAAGCGCGAACTCGAGCGCCTGAAGCGCATCGCCAAGAGCGAAGGCGTGTACGACGACCTGCGCTTCCGCGACGAGATCGCCAAGCTCGAAGTCGACATCGTCGCCCTCGAGATGATGGTGCTGCGCGTGCTCTCCGCCGCCACCTCGGGCAAGAACTCGCTCGACGTCGCGGGCCTGCTCAAGATCCGCGGCAGCGAGATCCAGCAGCGTTACGCCGAGCTGATGATGCTGGCCGGCGGCCCCTATTCGCTGCCGCTCATCCGCGAAGCCATGGAAGCCGGCTGGCAAGGCAACTTCCCCGGCGGCAACCCGGCGCTGGCACCGCTGGCATCGACCTTCTTCAACATGCGCAAGACCACGATCTACGGCGGCTCGAACGAAGTCCAGCGCAACATCGTGGCGCAAACCGTCCTGGGCTGAGGAGACACCAACATGGATTTCAATTTTTCGGAAGACCAGGACCAGCTGCGCGACGCCGTTCGCAAGTGGGTCGACAAGGGCTATGACTTCGAGCGCCGTCGCGGCATCGAGGCCAAGGGCGGCTTCTCGCGCGAGGCGTGGGACGAACTGGCCGAGCTCGGCCTGGGCGGCCTGTACATCAGCGAAGACGACGGCGGCCTGGGCATGGGCCCGGTGGCCGGCATGGTCGTGATGGAAGAACTGGGCCGCGGCATCGTGCTGGAGCCCTTCGCCCAGACGCTGATCGCCGGCGCCGTGCTCGGTGGCTACGCCGACGCGGCCACCAAGGAAAACTGGCTGCCGCGCATCGCCGGCGGCCAGGCCCTCGTGGTGCTGGCCTACCAGGAGCGCAAGGCGCGCTACCGCCTCGACGTGTGCGAGGCCACGGCCGTCAAGTCGGGCAACGGCTACTCGCTGACCGGCGCCAAGAGCGTGGTGCCCGTGGGCGACGAAGCTGATGCCTTCATCGTGCCCGCCAAGGTCGACGGCAAGATCGCCCTCTTCCTGGTCGAGCGCAGCGCCAGCGGCGTCGAAGCCCGCGGCTACGGCACGCAGGACGGCGGCCGCGCGGCCGAAGTCGTGTTCGACAAGGCCGACGCCACGCTGGTCACGGCCGACGGCCTGGCCGCGCTCGAGTACGCGGTCGATGTCGGCATTGCCGCCACCTGCGCCGAAGCGGTCGGCGTGCTCGACAAGACGCTCGACGTCACGATCGACTACATGAACCAGCGCAAGCAGTTCGGCGTGGTCATCTCCAGCTTCCAGGCGCTGCGCCACCGCGTCGCCGACATGAAGATGCAGCTGGAGCTGGCACGCTCGATGAGCTACTACGCAACGCTCAAGCTCAACGCCCCGGCCGACGAACGCCGCCAGGCGCTGGCCCGCGCCAAGTACCAGCTGGGCACGTCGATGCGCTACGTGGCCGCGAACTCGGTGCAGCTGCACGGCGGCATCGGCGTGACCGACGAATACATCGGCAGCCATTACTTCCGCAAGCTCACGCAGCTCGAGCTCACCTTCGGCGACACCTTGCACCACCTGGGTGAAGTGTCGGCACGCATGCAGGACACCGCCGGCGTCTTCGCCTGACGGCTGTTTGTCGATAGCATCCAACGCCCGCCCGCCTTGCGCCGGCGGGCGTTTTCACTTGTGGGGCCCCAGCCCCCTGCCAGGAGAGAGACAGACATGCCTTCCCGCCGCACCCTGCTTGCCTTGGCCCTTGCCGGAACCACTGCCGTCACCTGGCTGACCGGCTGCGCCACCTCCGCGCCCTCTTCCACCGAACGCCCGCCCATCGTCTTCATGCACGGCAACGGCGACTCGGCGGCGCTGTGGCAGACCACGATCTGGCGCTTCGAATCGAACGGCTGGCCGCGCGAGCGGCTGTTTGCGCTCGACCAGCCGAATCCCCTGGCCCGCGACGACGATGCCGTGGCCCAGCCGGGACGCAGTTCCACCGCCGAGTCGGCCGCGTTCCTGCGCGCCGAGGTCGAGAAGGTGCTGAAGGCCACGGGCGCGCCCAAGGTCGTGCTCATCGGCAATTCGCGCGGTGGCAACACCATCCGCAACTACGTGCAAAACGGCGGCGGCGCGGCCGTGGTGAGCCACGTGGTGCTCGGCGGCAACCCGGCGCACGGCATCTGGAAGGTGAAGGGCCTGCGCGAGAACAACGAGTTCTCGGGGCTCTCGGCCTTCATGCAGCAGCTCAATGCGCCCAAGGGCCCGAACGGCGACGAGGTCACGCCCGGCGTGCAGTGGCTCACGCTGCGCTCGGACACCAACGACAAGTACGCCCAGCCCGACGGCCTGTGGATCGGCGCGCCGGGCCAGCCGACGAACATCGGCTTCGACGGGCCGGCCCTCAAGGGCGCCACCAACCTCGTGCTGCCGCGCGTGGACCACCGCGAGACCTCGTTCTCGCCGGCGGCCTTCGCGGCGACCTGGCGCTTCCTGACCGGCCAGGCGCCGGCCAGCACGGCGGTGGCACCGGAATCGAAGGTCGTGCTCGACGGTCGCGCGACCGGCGCGGACAACCTGGCGCTGGCCGGCGCGCGCGTCACCGTCTTTGCCGTCGACCCGGCCTCGGGCGCGCGGCGCGGCGAGGCGGCGCACCAGCAGACGGTCGGCGCCGACGGTCGCTGGGGCCCGTTCAGCGCGCAGCCCACCGCACGCTACGAGTTCGTGCTCGACGTGCCCGGCCAGGGCACCACGCACATCTACCGCAGCCCGTTCGTGCGCAGCAGCGGCGTCGTCAACCTGCGGACCGAGCGCCTGGCGCCGGCCGAGAGCGGCGCGGGCGCGGTGGTCGTCTTCACGCGCCCGCGCGGCTACTTCGATGCGCAGCGCGACACGATGAACTTCGACGGCCAGAGCCCGCCCCCCGGCGTGCCGGCCCAGGGCGCGGGGCAGTCGAGCTCGCGGCTGCGCATCGCGGCCGGCGCGCCGCAGCGCACGGTCAGCGCCGAGTTCAACGGCGAGCGCCTCACCGGCCAGAGCTGGCCTGCTGCGCAAGGGCACACGACGGTGCTCGAGCTGACGTATTGAACGGCCATGAACGACACGACCCCCTTCGTCCTGACGGCCCGCGACGCACGCGGCGTGGTCACGCTCACGCTGAACCGCCCCGCCGCCTTCAATGCGCTGTCCGAAGGCATGCTGGGCGCGCTCGAACAGGCGCTCGGCACCATCGCCGCCGATGACACGGTGCGCGCCGTCGTCATCGCCGCGGCGGGCAAGGCCTTCTGCGCGGGCCACGACCTGAAGGAGATGCGCGCCGAACCCTCGCTCGGCTACTACCAGCAGCTGTTCGACCGGTGCGGCGCGATGATGCTGTCGATCCAGCGGCTGCCGGTGCCGGTGATCGCGCGTGTCCACGGCATCGCGACCGCGGCGGGCTGCCAGCTGGTGGCGGTCTGCGACCTCGCGGTGGCCGCCAGCGACGCGCGCTTTGCGGTCAGCGGCGTCAACGTGGGCCTCTTTTGCGCCACGCCTGGCGTCACGCTCTCGCGCAACCTGGGTCGCAAGGAGGCATTCGAGATGCTGGTGACGGGTGAATTCATCGGCGCCGAGGAAGCGCGCGAGAAAGGCCTGGTCAACCGGGTCGCGCCGCCCGAAGGGCTCGATGCCGCCGTCGAGGCACTGGTCGCCAGCATCGTCGCCAAGCCCCGCACGGCGCTCGCACTGGGCAAGGCGCTGTTCTATCGCCAGCTCGAGACCGGCATCGAGGCCGCGCTGGCCGACGCCAGCCGGACCATGGCCTGCAACATGATGGACGAGAGCGCGCTGGAAGGCGTGCAGGCCTTCATCGAGAAGCGACCGCCGGCCTGGAAGGGCTGAAATGAAAAAGAGGCCGAGGGCCTCTTTTTTGTTTTCAGATGTCGTGCAACCGGGACGACTGCGGCAGGTGCGCCATCAGGAATTCCATCTGGTCCGCCAGGATGCGGCGGTTGCGCAGGATGAAGTCTTCCCACAGGCTGGGCACATAAGGCGCGTACAGCAGCGGCATGTTCGCCTGCTCGGGCGTGCGGCTGCTCTTGCGGTGGTTGCAGGGCTTGCAGGCCGTGACCACGTTCATCCAGGTGTCGATGCCGCGCTGCGCGAACGGAATGATGTGCTCGCGCGTGAGTTCGTCTTCGTGGAAATGGCCGCCGCAGTAGGCGCAGATGTTGCGGTCGCGCGAGAACAGCTTGCTGTTGGTCAGGCCCGGGCGCTGCGCGAAGGGGTTGATGCGCGGCACGCCCTTGGTGCCGATGATGCTGTTGATCGCGATCTGCGACTGCTCGCCCGTGATCGCGTTGTGGCCGCCACGGAACACGGCCACCTGCGCGCCCACTTCCCAGCGGACTTCGTCCGCCGCGTAGTGGATCACCGCCTGTTCCAGCGATATCCATGACTGGGGCAGCCCTTGGGCCGACAGCTTCAAGACCTTCACACACGCCTCCTCGACACGAGAAAAACACGCAGAGACCAGAGACTCGGAATGCGTTGGCGACTCACGCCAACCCACCCACTGCGTCACAATATACCGGCTTTGTGACAAATCGGCCTGATTTGCCCATACGACGGGCATCAGGCGCTATCAAAAAGATACTCTCCCATGCAGGTTTTCCGCGGCTTCCGACACCCGGGCGTAGCTCCGGCCTGCGCCCTCACGATCGGCAATTTCGACGGCGTCCACCGCGGCCACCAGGCCATGCTGGCGCTGTTGCAGACCGAGGCCCGCCATCGCGGGCTGCCCAGTTGCGTGCTGACCTTCGAGCCGCACCCCCGCGACTACTTCGCCGCCGTCACCAAGAAACCCGACCTGGCCCCGGCCCGCATCGGCACGCTGCGCGACAAGCTGACCGAGTTGGCGGCCTGCGGCGTCGACCAGACCATCGTGCTGCCTTTCGACGGCCGGCTGGCGTCCCAGTCGCCCGAGGCCTTCATCCAGAACGTGCTGATCGACGGCCTGGGCGCGCGCTACGTGCTGGTGGGCGACGACTTCCGCTTCGGCGCCAAACGCGCCGGCGACTACGCCATGCTCGATGCGGCCGGCGAAACCCACGGTTTCGACGTCGCGCGCATGAACAGCTACGAGGTGCACGGCCTGCGCGTGTCCAGCTCGGCCGTGCGCGAGGCGCTGGCCGAAGGCCGCATGGCCGACGCCCACACGCTGCTGGGCCGCCCCTACACGATCTCGGGCCACGTGGTCCACGGCCGCAAGCTGGGCCGGGCGCTGGGCGCGTCGTCGCCAGGCAAGGACGACGGTTTTCGCACCCTCAACCTACGCTTCAAGCACTGGAAACCGGCCGCCAGCGGCATCTTCGCGGTGCTGGTGCACGGCCTGGCCGAGCAGCCGCTGCCGGGTGTCGCGAACCTCGGCGTGCGGCCCTCGCTGGACGCCAACGACGTCAACGCGGGGCGCGTGCTGCTGGAGACGCATTGCCTGGAGTGGCCCTCGCATCTGGGGGCCGAAGGGGCCTACGGTAAAATCGTGCGCGTGGAACTCCTGCACAAACTGCACGACGAATTGCGCTACACCAGCCTCGAAGCCCTCACCGCGGGCATCGCGAAGGATGGCCGCGACGCACGCGCGTTCTTCGCATCGACCCACGCCGAGACCCACCGCCAGACCACGCGCGACCGAATTTAGCCCTGCACGCCCCGTGCTGCCGCCCTTCGACAAGCTCAGGGCGAACGGCTATATCTTCCGCACCGACCGCTCAATGCAGTTCGGGCTGAGCCTGTCGAAGCCCCTCTGTTTCGCCGCACCCAACATGTCTGACGCTGCTTCCCCCAAAGATTACCGTTCCACGCTGAACCTGCCCGACACCCCCTTCCCGATGCGCGGCGACCTGCCCAAGCGCGAGCCGGGCTGGGTCAAGGAATGGAACGACGAAGGCCGCTACCACCGCCTGCGCGACGCCCGCCACGGCGCGCCCAAGTTCATCCTGCACGACGGCCCGCCGTACGCCAACGGCCAGATCCACATGGGCCACGCGGTGAACAAGATCCTCAAGGACATGATCACCAAGGCGCGCCAGCTCGAAGGCTTCGACGCGCTCTACGTGCCCGGCTGGGACTGCCACGGCCTGCCGATCGAGAACGCCATCGAAAAGCAGTTCGGCCGCAACCTGAGCCGCGACGAGATGCAGGCCAAGAGCCGCGCCTACGCCACCGAGCAGATCGCCCAGCAGATGGTCGACTTCCAGCGCCTGGGCGTGCTGGGCGAATGGGACCATCCCTACAAGACGATGGACTTCGCCAATGAAGCCGGCGAGCTGCGCGCGTTCAAGCGCGTGATCGAGCGCGGCTTCGTGTACCGCGGTCTCAAGCCCGTGTACTGGTGCTTCGACTGCGGCTCGTCGCTCGCCGAGTTCGAGATCGAGTACGCCGACAAGAAGAGCCAGACCATCGACGTGGCCTTCAAGGCGCACGAGCGCGAGAAGGTGCTCAAGGCCTTCGGCACCGACCACACGATCCTCGGCGACATCTTCGCGGTGATCTGGACCACCACCGCGTGGACGATCCCCGCCAACCAGGCGATCAACCTCAACCCCGAGCTCGAGTACTCGCTGGTCGACACCGAGCGCGGCCTGCTGATCCTGGCCAACTCGCTGGTCGAGATGTGCATGACGCGCTACGCGCTCGACGGCAAGGTGCTGGCCACGGTCAAGGGCGAGGCGCTCGGCGGGCTCGAGTTCGAGCATCCGCTGTACGACGTGGATGCGGGCTACCGGCGCCTGTCGCCCATCTACCTGGCCGACTACGCCACCGCCACCGACGGCACCGGCCTCGTGCACTCCTCGCCTGCCTACGGCGTGGACGACTTCAACTCCTGCATCGCCCACGGCGTGGCGTACGACGACATCCTGAACCCGGTGCAGGGCAACGGCAGCTACGCGCCTGACTTCCCGCTGTTCGGCGGCCAGAACATCTGGAAGGCCGTGCCGGTGATCATCGCCGCGCTGCGCGACGCCAACCGCCTGCTGACCACCGAGACCATCACCCACAGCTACCCGCACTGCTGGCGCCACAAGACGCCGGTGATCTACCGCGCGGCCGCGCAGTGGTTCGTGCGCATGGACGAGGGCGAAGGCGTGTTCACCAAGGACAAGGCGCCCAAGACGCTGCGCCAGACCGCGCTCGACGCCATCGAGCAGACCAGCTTCTACCCCGAGAACGGCAAGGCCCGCCTGCACGACATGATCGCCGGCCGGCCCGACTGGTGCATCAGCCGCCAGCGCAGCTGGGGCGTGCCGATCCCGTTCTTCCTGCACAAGGATTCGGGCGAGCTGCACCCGCGCACCATGGAGATCCTCGACCAGGCCGCCGACATCGTCGAGAAGGGCGGCATCGAGGCCTGGAGCCGCGTCACGGTCGAAGACATTCTGGGTGCCGAAGACGCACCGAGCTACACCAAGAGCACCGACATCCTCGAGGTGTGGTTCGACTCGGGCTCGACCTTCTCGCACGTGCTGCGCGGCACGCACCCCAACGTGCACCACGAGACCGGCCCCGAGGCCGACCTGTACCTCGAAGGCCACGACCAGCACCGCGGGTGGTTCCACTCGTCGCTGCTGATCGCCTGCATGCTGGAAGACCGCGCACCGTACAAGGGCCTGCTCACGCACGGCTTCACGGTGGATGCCAAGGGCATCAAGATGAGCAAGTCGCTCAAGAACGGCATCGACCCGCAGGAAATCAGCAACAAGCTGGGCTCGGAAATCATCCGCCTGTGGGTGGCCGCGAGCGACTACTCGGGCGACATCGCGGGCGACGACAAGATCCTCGCGCGCGTCGTCGACGCCTACCGCCGCATCCGCAACACGCTGCGCTTCCTGCTCGCGAACACCAGCGACTTCGACATCGCGAAAGACGCGGTGCCGCTCGACCAGCTGTTCGAGATCGATCGCTACGCGATGTCGCGTGCGGCGCAGTTCCAGGCCGAGATCCTCGCGCACTACCAGGTGTACGAGTTCCATCCGGTGGTGGCCAAGCTGCAGATCTACTGCTCGGAAGACCTGGGCGGCTTCTACCTCGATATCCTGAAGGACCGCCTCTACACGACGGCCCCGGGCTCGCTCGCGCGCCGCAGCGCGCAGACCGCGCTGTGGCACATCTCGCAAGCCATGCTGCGCTGGATGGCGCCGTTCCTGAGCTTCACGGCCGAAGAGGCCTGGAAGATCGTGGGCACCGGCAAGCCGGGCGAGTCGATCTTCACGCAGACCTACAGCCAGTTCGCCGCACCCGACGAGGCGCTGCTCGCCAAGTGGGGCCGCATCCGCGAGATCCGCGACGGCGTCAACAAGGACATCGAGGCGGTGCGCGCCGAGGGCAAGGTCGGTTCGTCGCTGCAGGCCAACCTGCAGCTGAACGCACCGGCCGACGACCTCGCGCTGCTGGGCTCGCTGGGCGACGACCTGAAGTTCGTGTTCATCGCCTCGGCGGTGGCGCTGGCAGCGGGCGACACGCTGTCGACCGTGGTCACGCCGAGCACCGCGCAGAAGTGCGAACGCTGCTGGCACTACCGCGAGGACGTGGGCCACGACCCGGCGCACCCGACCATCTGCGGCCGCTGCACGAGCAACCTGTTCGGCGCGGGCGAATCGCGCAGCGTGGCCTGATGGCGACCGCACGCTCCGCCTCGTCGGCCTCGCGTTCGCGCGGGGCCAGCATCTGGCCCTGGCTCGGGCTGGCGACGATCATCGTGATCATCGACCAGTTCACCAAGACGCTGATCCTGGGCTACTACAAGCTCGGCGACGCGACCTACGTGACGAGCTTCTTCAACGTCGTGCGGGCGCACAACACGGGCGCGGCCTTCTCGTTCCTGGCCGACCACTCGGGCTGGCAGCGCTGGTTCTTCACGGCCATCGGCGTGGCGGCAGCGATCTTCATCGTCTGGATGCTGCGGTCGCACGCAGGCCAGAAGCTCTTCTCGTTCGCCATGGCCTGCATCCTGGGCGGCGCGATCGGCAACGTGGTCGACCGCATGATGCACGGCTACGTGGTCGACTTCCTGAGCTTCCACTGGGGCAACTGGTACTTCCCGGCGTTCAACGCGGCGGACAGCGCCATCACGCTCGGGGCGATCTGCCTGATCGTCGACGAGATCCGGCGAGTCCGGCGCGGCAAGTAAGCCAGTTCTAGACCAAAGGGGCCCACGGGCCCCTTTTTCTTTGGGCCGCACGCTGCGCCCGCGGCCCCGGGGTTCTCCCCACTTCCCCGTCCTGTCATCGCGAAGTCATACTGCGCCGGTCCAATGTAATCGATTACATGAACCCCACCACGGACCCCGCACGATGAGCATCCAAGCAGTAGCCGCCCAGGCCGGGGTTTCCGTGGCCACGGTCTCGCGTGCCTTCAACTTCCCAGACAAGGTGACGCCGGCCACGCGCGAACTGGTCGAGCGCGTGGCGCGCGAGCTCAACTACCTGCCCAACGCCAGCGCCCGCACCTTGCGCACCCAGCGCAGCCGCACGCTCGGCGTGGTGCTGCCCACGCTGCTGAACCCGACCTTTGCCGAATGCCTGCAGGGCATTGCGCGCGCGGCCGTCGCAGGCGGCTACGCGATCCTGCCGGTCACCACCGGCTACCGGCTCGACGAGGAAGAGCGCGCCGTCCAGCTGCTGCTGGCGGGCAACGTCGACGGGCTGATCCTCGTGGTGTCGAACCCGTCCACCTCGGCCGCGCTGCAGCGCCTGCAGGCCGCCGGCGTGCCCTATGTGCTGGCCTACAACCGGCACGCCGACCACCCCTGCGTGTCGGTCGACAGCGAAGGCGCGGTGGCCGATGCGGTCACGCGGCTCGTGCTGCTGGGCCACCGGCGCATCGCGATGGTCAGCGGCACGCTGGCCGCGTCGGACCGCGCACAGCAGCGCTACCGCGGCTACCAGCGCGGCATGGCCGAAGCCGGCCTCGAGGCGCCGCCGCTCGTCGAAGTGCCCTTTGTCGAGACCGCCGTCGATGCGCTGTGCGCCGAGCTGCGCCCGCGCAGCCGCCCCACGGCGCTGGTCTGCTCGAACGACCTGCTCGCCATCCGCAGCATCCGCGCCGCGCATTTGAGCGGCCTCGCGGTGCCCGACGACCTCAGCGTGGTCGGCTTCGACGGCATCGCGCTCGGCGAAGACCTCACGCCCGCGCTCACCACCATCGCGCAGCCCAACAGCGACATCGGCCGCCACAGCGTCGAGCTGCTGGCGCAGGCGATCGCCGGCGGCCGCGCGCTGCAGGCCGACGCGAGCCTGCTGCTGCCCCATGCCTTCCGAGACGGCGAGTCGTGCGCGAATGCGCGCGAAGACAACGACGCCGCACTGTCCTGACCTCACCACCCCTCCCAGGAGTTTTTCCATGTCCCTGCGCTTTCACCGCCTCGCCCGCCTCGGCGTGCTGGCCGCCGCCCTCGTCGCCGCCGGCGGCGCCATGGCCCAGACCGCCATTTGCTACAACTGCCCGACCGAATGGGCCGACTGGGGCACCCAGCTCAAGGCCATCAAGGCCAAGACCGGCATCACCGTGCCGGCCGACAACAAGAACTCGGGCCAGTCGCTCGCGCAGCTGGTCGCCGAAAAAGCCAGCCCCGTGGCCGACGTCACCTACCTCGGCGTGACCTTCGCCGTGCAGGCCGCGAAAGACGGCGTGGTCGAGCCCTACAAGCCGGCCGCCTGGAAAGACATCCCCGACGGCCTGAAGGACCCGGCCGGCAACTGGTTCACCATCCACTCGGGCACGCTCGGCTTCATGGTCAACGTCGACGCGCTCAAGGGCAAGCCGGTGCCCAAGTCGTGGGCCGACCTGCTCAAGCCCGAGTACAAGGGCCTCATCGGCTACCTCGACCCCGCCTCGGCCTTCGTGGGCTACGTGGGCGCCGTGGCCGTGAACCAGGCGCGCGGCGGCACGCTCGACAACTTCAAGCCGGCCATCGACTACTTCAAGGCACTGCAGAAGAACGAGCCCATCGTGCCCAAGCAGACCTCGTACGCGCGCGTGCTGTCGGGCGAGATCGCGATCCTGCTCGACTACGACTTCAACGCCTACCGCGCCAAGTACAAGGACAAGGCCAACGTCGCCTTCGTCATCCCCAGCGAAGGCACGCTGGCCGTGCCCTACGTGATGAGCCTGGTCGCCAAGGCCCCGCACGCGGCCGATGCGAAGAAGGTGCTCGACTTCACGCTGTCCGACGAAGGCCAGGCCATCTGGGCCAAGGCCTACCTGCGCCCGGTGCGCGCCAGCACCATGCCCAAGGAGATCGAGGCGCAGTTCCTGCCCGCCAGCGACTACGCCCGCGCCAAGACCGTCGACTACGCCCGCATGGCCGACGCGCAGCGTGGCTTCTCCGACCAGTACCTGAAGGAAGTGCGCTGACCCGGCGCCGCGCGCGATGACACGCAGCACCACCACCTCCTCCAACGCCTGGAACCCGCGCTGGCGACTGCTGGCCTGCGTCGCGCCGGCGGCCGTCTTCTTCGCGGCCTTCTGGCTGCTGCCGGTGGTGCGCCTGCTCGCGCTGCCGGCCGACAAGGGCGCCGCCACCTACTTCGCGGTGCTGACCGATGCGCGCTACCTGCAAAGCATGGCCAACACCGTCGCGCTGTCGGTGGCGGTGACGCTGGCCACGCTGGTGCTGGGCGCGGCGGTGGGCATCTACCTCGCGCGCCATGCCTTCCCGGGCAAGCGCATGCTGCTGTCGCTGCTCACGCTGCCGCTGTCGTTCCCGGGCGTGATCATCGGCTTCTTCGTGATCCTGCTCGGCGGGCGCCAGGGCGTGGTGGCCGACCTGAGCGACGCGCTGGTCGGCGAGCGCATCACCTTCGCCTACGGCCTGCTCGGCCTCTTCCTGGCGTACCTGTATTTCTCGCTGCCGCGCGCCATCGCCACCTACGCCGCGGCGGCCGAGTCGATGAACACGCAGCTCGAAGAGGCGGCGCGTTCGCTCGGCGCCTCGAAGCTGCGCGTGGCGCGCGACGTGTGGATGCCCGAGCTCGCGCCCACCACGCTGGCCTGCGGCGCCATCCTGTTCGCCACCTCGATGGGCGCCTTCGGCACGGCCTTCACGCTGGCCAGCAAGTTCGAGGTGATCCCCATCACCATCTACAACGAGTTCACCAACTACGCCAACTTCGCGCTCGCCGCGTCGCTGTCGATCTCGCTGGGCGTCGTGACCTGGCTGGTGCTCTTCGTGGCGCGCCGCTTCGGCGCCAACCCGGTCGCCCGATGATGAAGACCCCTTCGCAACCCCGCGCCCCTTTCCTGCTCGCCGTCACGGTGATCGTGAGCCTCTTCATGATCGCGCCGATGCTGCTGTCGGTGATGGCCGGCCTCGTCAACAACTACAGCACGGGCCTCAAGAGCGGCCTCACGCTGCGCTGGCTCGGCGAGGTGTGGGAGAACTACGGCGGCACCGTCGGCTGGTCGCTCGCGCTGGCCGTGGCCTGCGTCGTGTGCACCGTGCTGATCGGCGTGCCCTGCGCCTACACGCTGGCGCGCAGCCGCTCGCGCGCGGCGCACATTTTCGAAGAACTTCTGACCCTGCCGGTCGCGGTGCCGGGCCTGGCGACGGCGCTCGCGCTCATCCTCGCCTACGGCCAGCTCACGGCCTTCCGCCAGAGCTTCGCCTTCATCCTCGTGGGCCACATCGTCTTCACGCTGCCCTTCATGGTGCGCACCGTGAGCTCGGCCTTCCAGCGCGACGACCTGCTCGCGCTCGAAGAGGCCGCGCGCTCGCTGGGCGCGAACTTCCGCCAGCGCTTCATGGGCATCCTCGTGCCCGCCGTGTTCCCGGCCATCGTGGCCGGCAGCCTGATGGTGTTCACGCTGTCGGTGGGCGAATTCAACCTCACCTGGATGCTGCACACGCCGCTCACGCGCACGCTGCCCGTGGGCCTGGCCGACAGCTACGCCTCGATGCGCATCGAGATCGGATCGGCCTACACGCTGGTCTTTTTCGCAGTGATCCTTCCCGTGCTGTGGGGCCTGCAGTACCTTGCCAACCTGATGCAGAAACGCCATGGAACTTGAACGCATCCCCGTCGACATCTCGAACTGCGCGAAGACCTATGCCGACGGCACGCGCGGCCTGCAGCCCACCAACCTCAAGGTGGAAGCGGGCGAGGTGCTCGCGCTGCTCGGCCCCTCGGGCTGCGGCAAGACCACGCTGCTGCGTCTCATCGCCGGACTCGAAGCACCCGACGACGGCAGCCGCATCGTCTTCGGCGACCAGGACGTCACGCAGCGCCCGGTCGAGCACCGCGGCGTGGGCATGGTGTTCCAGAGCTACGCCCTCTTTCCGCAGATGACGGTGGCGGCCAACATCGGCTACGGCCTGCGCATCCGCGGCGTGTCACCCGAGGAAGAGAAACGCGCTGTCGGCGAACTGGTCGACCTCGTGCGCCTGGGCGGCCTGGAGAACAAGCGTCCCGCCGAGCTCTCGGGCGGCCAGCGCCAGCGCGTGGCCCTGGCGCGCGCCGTGGCCGTGCGCCCGCGCGTGCTGCTGCTCGACGAGCCGCTGGCCGCGCTCGACGCCAAGCTCAAGGAATCGCTGCGCGACGAACTGGCCGAGCTGCTGCGCCGCCTGCACATCACGGCCATCCATGTCACGCACGACCAGCAGGAGGCGCTGGCCATCGCCGACCGGCTCGCGGTGATGCGCGCCGGGCGCATCGTGCAGGTCGGGCGCGGCGAAGACCTATACCGCGCGCCCGCGCACCCCTTCGTGGCCGAGTTCCTGGGCCGGGTCAACCGGCTGGAGCGCGCCGCCGACGCCATCGCACAGGGCGTTGTCCGACTCGGAGGGTCGTCGCTGCCCTGCCCCGCACCCTGGCAGCAGCATGCGACGCTGCTGGTGCGGCCCGAAGACATCGAGGTCGGCGCGCCCCCGCCCGGCGAGGCGCCCGGCTGGGGCCGCGCCACGGTCGAACGCCGCACCTTCCTCGGCGACCGCGTGCAGCTGCACCTGCGCCTGCAGGACCAGCCCGTGCTGGTGGCCGACGTGGGGCGCGACAGCCCCTTCGAACCGGGCGACGCGGTGGGCCTGCGCATCCCGGCCGACCGCCTGATGACCTCGCAGGAAACCCGCGCATGACCACGACCACGCCCCCCAACACCTTCCTGGTCCAGCTGACCGACCTGCACATCCGCGAGCCCGGCCGGCTGGCCTATGGCCGCATCGACACGGCACCCTACCTCGCGCGCGCCGTGCAGTCGGTGCTCGCGCTGCGCCAGCCGCCCGACGCGGTGGTGATCACCGGCGACCTGACCGACTTCGGCCGCGCCGCCGAGTACGAGCACCTGGCCGCCCTGCTCGCGCCGCTGACGATGCCCGTCTACCTGCTGCCCGGCAACCACGACGACCGCGACCAGCTGCGCCGCAGCTTCCCCGGCCACGCCTACCTGGGCACGGGCGCCGACACGCACGGCTTCGTGCAGTACTCGGTGCGCGTCGGCGCGCTGCGGCTGCTCACGCTCGACACCTGCGTGCCCGGCGCCAGCCACGGCACGCTGTGCGACAAACGCCTGGCCTGGCTCGAAGCCCAGCTCGACGCCTGCCGCCACGAGCCCGTGGTGGTCGCCATGCACCACCCGCCCTTCGAGACGCTGATCGGCCACATGGACGAGATCGGCCTGCTCGAGGGCGCCGACGCGCTCGAGGCCCTGCTGCGCAGCTACACGAACGTCGAGCGCGTGATCTGCGGCCACCTGCACCGCGCCATCGATGTGCGCTTCGGCGGCACCATCGCCTCGACCTCGCCGGCGCAGGCGCACCAGGTCTGCCTCGACCTGACGCCCGACGCCGCCTCGGCCTGGACGCTGGAGCCGCCCGCCTTCCGGGTGCACGCCTGGTCCGCGGCCGGGCGCCGACTCGTGACCCACCTGGCGGCCTCCGGCAGCTTCGAAGGCCCTTATCCTTTCCACGACAACGGAGCCCTGATCGACTGAAGCGTCTACTTGTGGAAAATGGGGCTGAAACGAATCAAAACGAAAACAAGAGAAAGGTCAGACCCCGCCCTCCATGAAGCACCTTCTGAATCTGCTTGCGGCCGTCGCCCTGCTGGTGTGGGGCACGCACCTCGTGCGCACCGGCGTGCTGCGCGTCTTCGGCGCCAACCTGCGCAAGATCCTCGTGCAGAGCATGCGCAACCGCTTCACGGCTGCGCTCTCGGGCATCGGCGTCACGGCGCTCGTGCAGTCGAGCACGGCCACCTCGCTCATGACCTCCTCGTTCGTGGGGCAGGGCCTGGTCACGCTGCCGGCGGCGCTGGCGGTGATGCGGGGCGCCGACGTGGGCACGGCGCTGATCTCGGTGCTGTTCTCGGCCGACCTCTCGTGGCTCTCGCCGATGTTCATCTTCGTGGGGGTGGTGCTGTTCATCACGCGCTCGGCCACCGTGGCGGGCCGCGTGGGGCGGGTGCTGATCGGGCTGGGGCTGATGCTGCTGGCGCTGCAGCTGGTGGTGGCGGCCACCGAGCCGCTGTTCTCGTCGCCGGCCGTGCGCGCGCTGCTGGCGTCCATCACCAGCGATGTGCTGCTGGAAATCACCCTGGGTGCCGCACTTGCCATCGTGGCCTATTCAAGCCTGGCGGTGGTGCTGCTGGTGGCGGCCATGGCGAGCTCGAACGTGGTGCCACTCGACGTGGCCCTGGGCCTGGTGCTCGGTGCCAACCTCGGCAGCGGCCTGCTGGCGGTGCTGACCACGGCGCGCTCGGCCGTGTCGGTGCGGCAGGTGACGGTGGGCAACCTGCTGTTCAAGGCGCTGGGCGTGGCGCTGGTCACGCCGTTCGTGGGGCTGTGGGTGCGCTACGTGCAGCCGCAGCTGCCGAACCAGACGCACGGCGTGGTGCTGTTCCACCTGGCGTTCAACATCGTGATCAGCGTCGGCTTCATCGGTCTCACGCAGTGGGTGGCCAAGCTGGTGACGCGCATGCTGCCCGTGCCGCCGCAGCCGGTGGGCACGAGCCGGCCGCATCACCTCGACCCTTCGGCGCTGTCGACGCCTTCGCTGGCCATTTCGAACGCGGCGCGCGAGGCGCTGCACCAGGCGGACATCGTGGAGACGATGCTCATCGGCACGCTCGACGTGATCCGCAACAACGACCTGCGGCTGGCGCAGGAGCTGCGGCAACTCGATGACACGGTGGACGAGCTGTACTCGGCGATCAAGTACTACATGACGCGCATTTCTCGCGAGGCGCTGGGCGAAGAGGAAAGCCGGCGGTGGACGGACATCATCAGCTTCACGATCAACATGGAGCAGATCGGGGACATCATCGAGCGGGTGATCATCGATATCGAGGACAAGAAGATCAAGCCGCAGCGCAACTTCTCGGAAGCGGGGATGGCGGAGATCGTCGAGTTGCACCAGCGGCTGGTTGCCAATCTGCGGTTGAGCATGAGTGTGTTCTTGAACGGCAATGTTCGTGACGCACAAAAGCTGCTGGAAGAGAAGGCGCGGTTTCGGGATCTGGAGCGGGCCTATGCAACAACCCATCTGGATCGGTTGTCGGATCGGACTACTTTGAGCATCGAGACGAGTTCTCTGCACATTGACTTGATCAGCGATTTGAAGCGGATCAATTCGCATATCTGTTCTATTGCTTATCCGATTCTGGAATCGGCTGGGGCTTTGGCGCCTAGCCGGCTGCGGGAGTCTCGGTTGGGGAAGATCGAGGGTTAGTCGTTTGGGGGGCTGAGGCCGGGTCTCGCCCCGGCGGGCGACTCACTTTCTTTTGCTTCGCCAAAAGAAAGTAAGCAAAGAAAAGGCGACCCTGCTGTCTGCGTCCCTCCGCTTCGCTGCGGGCAACCTGCGGTGCTCACGTTTCGCGGGGTCTCGCCCAAACTCGCTTCGCTCAAACAAGGGCGAGCCCTGATCCGCGAAACGCTGCGCTCCTCGGCGCATACAGAAGGGCTTTGGATACCGGGCGGGCCATCGCTTCGCTCGGCCTGTGAAGGCAGACGGGCTCTGCCTCGTTTACCAGAAGTCTCCTAAAAGCCCAGCAATGCTCGGGGCTCCGAAGGAGTTCGACATGACCATTGTTCTGCCGCAAAGCGCGGTCGCCGCGTCGCTCGGGGTGCAGCAACTTGCCACCGCGTTCAGTCCGGCGTTTTCGCATCTACGCATTCTTCGCAACCTCATCATCCCGATGCCTTCCGGTTGCGTGGTGCCCACGGCGCGCATCGATGCGGTCGTCGTGTGCGAGACCGGGGTGTACCTGTTCGAGATCAAGGCCTGGCGCAATGCGTTCGTCTATCGCAAGAAGTCCGACGAGGCGCCGCCGCGCTGGTTCTTGCGGCTGCATGGCTGCACGCGGGCGCGTGAGGTGAAAGACCCGGCCTGGCAGGGCGGGCGCAAGACGACGCAGTTGCGCAGCCTGCTGCCGGATGAGCTGCGGCTGCAGTACTTCGTGCTGCTGCCGTGCGAAGGCGTGGAGCTGGAGGGCGTGATGCCGGCGGCCGTGATCACGCAGCAGGACCTGCCGTACATCGCGCGCCTGGTGCGCAACAACGGGCGCACGGCGCGCACGTACCCGCTGCTGGACGCGCAGGCGGTCGATCGCACAGTGCAGCGGCTGCTGGAGATCCAGGGCGATCTGTCGCTGGAAACGCATGCGCAGAACTGCCGCGAACGCATCGAACGGCCTGCGGTGGCGTGGCCGGCGGTGAACGCGATGGGGTTGCAGTAACGACTGCTCACCAACCAGCCCTGCGCGCGGGAGGGCGTCCCACATTCCTCCGACATTGGTGAAGACCATGCGGTGATGATGATTCCTCCCAAGTCCCTCGCGGCCCTTGCCGCGCTGTGCCTCGCGATGGTGGCCTGCCCGGCACAGGCCGCCGACCCGTTCACCGTGCAGGACATCCGCCTCGAAGGCCTGCAGCGCGTCGAAGCGGGCACGGTGTTCGCGACCCTCGGCCTGAAGGCCGGCGACATGTACAGCGACGACCGCGGCAGCGCGGCGATCCGCGCGCTGTTCGACCTCGGACTGTTCAAGGACGTGCGCATCGACGTGAACGGCCGGGTGCTCGTGGTCATCGTCGAAGAGCGCCCCACCGTGGCCGATGTCGACTTCGCGGGCACCAAGGAGTTCGACAAGGCGGCGTTGCAGAAGGCGCTGCGCGACATCGGGCTGGCCGAAGGCCGGCCTTACGACAAGGCGCTGGCCGACCGCGCACAGCAGGAGCTCAAGCGCCAGTACATCGGCCGCAGCCTCTACAACGCGCAGGTGGTCACCACCGTCACGCCGCTGGAGCGCAACCGCGTCAACCTCACGTTCAGCGTGACCGAGGGCGAGCCGGCGCGCATCACGCGGGTGCGCGTGGTCGGGCAGCAGGCTTTCGACGAGCGCACGCTGCTCGACCTGTTCGACCAGGACAGCGGCGGCTGGCTGGCGTGGTACACGAAGTCGAACCAGTACGCGCGCACCAAGTTCGACGCCGACCTGGAAACGCTGCGCGCGTTCTACCTGACGCGCGGGTACCTCGAGTTCCGCATCGAGTCGACGCAGGTCGCGATCTCGGCCGACCGGCAGACGCTGGAGCTCACGGTGAACATCAGCGAGGGCGAGAAGTTCGCCGTGGCCGGCGTGAAGCTGGCGGGCAACTACCTGGGACGCGAGGACGAGTTCAAGTCGCTCGTCACCGTGCGCCCCGGCGCGCCCTACAACGGCGAGGACGTGGCGGCCACCACCAAGGCCTTCGCCGACCACTTCGGCACCTTCGGCTACGCCTTCGCGCGCGTGAAAGCCGAGCCCGAGATCGACCGGGCCCAACGCCGCGTCGTGATGGTGCTGAACGCCGAGCCCGGGCGGCGCGCCTATGTGCGGCGGCTGAACATCGGTGGCAATGCGCGCACGCGCGACGAGGTGATCCGGCGCGAGTTCCGCCAGTACGAAGGCGCCTGGTACGACGGCACGAAGATCAAGCTGTCGCGCGACCGTGTGGACCGCCTGGGCTTCTTCACCGAGGTGAACGTCGAGACCGCCGAAGTGCCGGGCAGCAACGACCAGGTCGACCTGAACGTCACCGTGGCCGAGAAGCCCACCGGCTCGCTGCAACTCGGCGCGGGCTACTCGTCGACCGACAAGATCTCGCTGAGCTTCGGCATCACGCAGGAGAACGTGTTCGGCTCGGGCAACTACCTGGGGTTGCAGGTCAACACCAGCTCGTACAACCGCTCGGTGTCGCTCACGGCCACCGACCCGTACTTCACGAAGGACGGCATCTCGCGCACCTTCAACCTGTTCCACACCACCACGCGGCCCTACTACGAGGCCGACGGCAACTACAAGCTCGCGAGCGACGGCGGCTCGGTGCGCTTCGGGCTGCCGGTGAACGAGCTGGACACGGTGTACCTGGGCATCGGCGTCGAACGTTATTCGTTCACGCCAGGCACCAACGGTTCGTACACGCTGGTCAACGGCTCGTATGTCTACACGGCCACGCCGCAGGCCTACCTCGACTACTTCCAGTGCACCGGCACCGCGCCGAGCGTGGTGTGCGCGGGCAGGAACGTGGTGGGCATCCCGGCCACCGTGGGCTGGTCGCGCGACGACCGCGACAGCGCCCTGGTGCCCACGCGCGGGCGCCTGCAGAGCGCCAACCTCGAGCTGGGCGTGGGCAGCGAGTTGCGCTACCTGAAGACCAACTACCAGTACCAGCAGTACGTGCCGCTGTCCAAGCAGTACACGCTGGCCTTCAACGGCCAGCTCGGCTATGCGAAGGCGCTGGGCGGCAGCAGCTTCCCGATCTTCAAGAACTTCTATGCGGGCGGGCTGGGCTCGATCCGCGGCTTCGAGCAGAACTCGCTGGGCCCGACCGACGCGGTCACCGGCGGCTCGCTGGGCGGCACGCGCAAGGCGATCTTCAACATGGAGCTGACCACGCCCTTCCCCGGCGCGGGCAACGACAAGTCGCTGCGGCTTTACACCTTCTTCGATGCGGGCAACGTGTTCGCCGAACGCACGGCCAGCATGACCGACGCGCAGTGGAAGGCGCAGAACCGCCTGCGCGCCTCGGCCGGCCTGGGCATCAGCTGGATCTCGCCGCTGGGGCCGCTGCGCCTGGCGTATGCGGTGCCGATCGTCTACCAGAAGGAGGACACGGCCAACGGCATCGTGGCCGACCGCACGCAGCGCTTCCAGTTCCAGATCGGCACGTCTTTCTGAACCGGACCGCACGCGCCATGAGCCGCATCCTGCTGGTGGAAGACGGACGCGAGATCGCGTCGCTGCTGCTGGGCCCGCTGCAGCGCGCGGGCCACGAGGTGGAGCAGCTGGGCGATGGCGCCGCCGCGCTCGAGCGCATCCTGCATGCGCCGCCGGCGCTCACGCTGCTCGACGTGGTGCTGCCGCGCATCGACGGGCTGCAGGTGATCGCGCAGGTGCGCGCGCGCAGCGACCACCCGATCATCGTGCTGACGGCGCGCGCGCACGAGGCCGACCGGCTGCGCGGCTTCGACCTAGGCGCCGACGACTATGTCTGCAAGCCCTTCTCGCCGCGCGAGGTGGTGGCGCGCGTGCACACGGTGCTGCGTCGGCGCGCACCGCCCGACCCGGACGTGGGCATGGCCTCGCCGGCCGTGGCCTTCGACAGCGCAATGGGCCATGCATGGCTGGAAGGCCGGGCCCTGGCGCTCACGCGCCGCGAGCTGCTGTTGCTGCGTGCGCTGTCGCGCGAACCGGGGCGTGTGTTCACGCGCGCCAGGCTGCTCGAAGCGGCGTTCCCCGAGGCGCTCGACGTGAACGAGCGCGCGGTCGACGGACACATCAAGAACCTGCGGCGCAAGCTCGCAGCCGTCTCGCCCTCGCACGGCTGGATTCGCTCGGTCTACGGCGTGGGGTTCAGCTTCGCGCAGCGGCCGGGCTGAGGGCCGGCTCGGCCTTGCATGCGCCGTGGCCGCGCGATGTGCGGCCTTCGCTGCGCCTTTGCATGATCGGCGCTAGCGTCGACAGGCTGGCATTGCGCACTGTCGCCTGTCGCGCCTCCACGCAAGCGCCGCGTGCCGCGACGCTGATGCCCAGCGCCAGGCTGCAGAACGCAAGACAGCCCGCACAGGTGTGCGCCAGTGCGCGCATCGCGGCCCGTGGTGTCAAGCGCCCCTCGACGGACACGGCAGGCGGGAGCGGCATCCGCAACACCGCTCAGCCTTCCGTGCGCGGCGGCACCAGCGCGCGGATGCGGGCGATGCCATCGAGCGCGCGCGGGCGCATCGGCCGCAAGCCGCCCATTGGCATGGGGCCGCTGCCGGGCGGCGGCGGGCGTTCGGTCAGCGGGCGCGCGGCGGGGTCAACCACCAGCATGAGCAGCGCGACATAGCGCCGGCCTTCCTCGCGCACCGCGCCCAGCACCGTGTCGCCGGCCCGCAGCGCGATGCCGTCGGCGCTGTTGAGCGTGTCGCGCAGCCGCGCGCGCTGGTAGCTGGAGACCTGCGTGTAGAGGAACTCGCTGAGCGCATCGGGCAAAAAGAACTGCGTCGTGAGCACGGCGCGCTCGCGGTGGTGCACCTTGACGTGGATGTGCGTGGTGCGCCCCGCGTACCAGCCCGGGTAGAGCGTGGCGAACGCCGCTTGGCCGTCGCGGTCGGTGCGCTGGCTGCCGCGCAGGAAGGCCTGGCCTTCGAAGCCGCGCGTGCGGTCGTCGCCCTGCCCGCCAAAGCCCGAGTAGTTGCCCTGCGCGTCGCAGTGCCACAGGTCGGTGCGCAGGCCGCGCAGCGGGCGCCCGGCGGCATCGAGCACGCGCAGGCGCACATCGAGCGGCACGCCCTCGCGGCCGTCGGTCAGGTCGGTGCGGAAGTTCGCGAGGTCCAGGTAGTACGGGCCCTCGGTGGTCTGGGCGGTCAGCGGGAGCTTCTGCGCTGCGGCGGCCTCGGGGGCGGACGCGGCCAGCCCGGCCGCGCCGATCGCAGCCAGCAGGCCCCGGCGCCCGATCGCTTCACCGGCCATGGGCAGCCTCCTTTCTGGCAGGTGCGCGCACGCCGGAGGCCCGCGCCTCGGCCCAGACCACGAGCAGCGTCCACACATGCGCGACGCCCCAGAACAGCGCCGCCAGCAGGAACAGCAGCAGGTCGATGTCGGTGTCGCCCGGGGGCGTGGACGGCGGCGCGGCGTGCCCCGGCGAGGCCCAGGCGAGTGCGGCGACGGCCAGTGCGCGGAAGGCGGAGGTGGGAGGGGCGCGGTGCGTGTCCGGTGTCATGGCGGGCATCGTGCGATCCGAATCGGGAGAAATGTGGGAGAGGCGCGGGAGAGCGCGTCTCCCAGATTCCTCCCCAATCGGGCGCCATGATCGGCGGCTTGCCCATGCCATCCCCGCCCCCGAAACGCATGCCGCAGAATGCGGCCATGCCCCCGCCGCCGAGCCCATGCCGCGCCTGACCCTCTCCCGCAAGATCTTCCTGGCCCTGGCCGCCCTGCTGATCGTGCTGCTGCTGAGCTTCGTGGGCTTCTCGATCGTCGCGCTGCAGCGGGGCCTGGGCGCCTACGTGGCCGAGATCGAGATCCGCCGCATGGACTGGCTCTCGCAGCTCCTGCTGAAGCACTACACCGCCAACGGCGACTGGAAGAAACTGCGCGACAACGACGACGCTTGGCACCGCCTGCAGCTGGGCCAGTCGGCGATGGTGATCGACGGCGCCGCCACGCCCGACGACCGGCGGCTGCCGCCCTGGTACGAGCGCCGTGCGCCCGGCACACCGGGAGACGG